>JBATTL010000474.1:0-17953 GCA_049670525.1 Thiohalocapsa sp.
ATCAAGATCTTGGCCTTGCCGCGCGGCAAGGCCCGATCCACTGGCGCGGTAAATGCTTTCCAGCCCCGTAGTGGCTAAAATTCGGTCGCGGGTGTAAAGCTTTGGAAGCGCGATCGCCGAGGATTCCATCACATGGGTAATCAGACTTCATCTCTACGTTACCGCGCGGCAGGCGTTCTGGGCTTGCTCATGTGGGTAGGAGCAGGATCTGCATCGGCAGCGATGTCCTGGACGTCTGGCTCTGTCCTTAACTTTTGGTTCCAGCGAAATCAAGTCGTTTACGAGACAACGGCCACAGAGGCGCAAGCAATACCGAGTTCCGCCAGCACGGCTCAGGTTGTGGGGGCGGCGGGATCAAGTAACGGAGGCGCTGCGCCAAACGTCCAGCCAACGACGACGACGCGCAGCGACAGTCGCTCGAGGTGGCTCCAGTGGTCACCGTGGCGGGCGTCCAAGAGTAGAGATCCTCTTCTGGCCTTTGGAACGAGCAAGACAGCGGAAGAGTCCGATACAACGGAGCTGGTGGGGTTTTCGGAGGAAACGGTGGAATTGGAAAGTCTGATTCCGAGTGAGCCGATCACCGGTGATGACGCGAATGTGCTGGGCGCGAGTGGCATCTGGACGGCGACGGCCGGAAGGCTCGAAGTTGCGGTAGAGCTTGGAACACCTGTCTTGAGTGTTGCGAGCGTTTCCGGCGGAATAGGTAGCTCGTCTCCAGCTGACTCCTCCGTACCGATACCCGCCACCGCGCTCTTGATGTTGGCTGGTCTCCTCGGGTTGCAGTTCGTTCGCCGCCGCGGCTGAAGTCACGCTTCTTCATCGGCTGCCTCGATTTGCGCTACGTCGCGGATCCCCAATCTGGCTCATTGTCCTGTCTGAACGGGGCCTCCATCTGACCTCTTGACCACTGCCGGCCGCTCGACCTAGTCCATTCTGCCGCCGTCGCGGCATGAAATCCTCTGTGCGGTTAAACTGTTTTTATTGACAGTTAATCTAGCAATCCCGCGTGAGTTCAACAAGGTTTTCGCTCGACTATGCGGAGCTCTACGGCCGTAGCTGCTTCAGCTTTCTGCGTGCGGCTTCCCATCCGGAGGAACTGGTGCAGACCGCGGTGCGCTTGGGTTATCGCGCCCTGGCTATCACCGACGAATGCTCCTTGGCCGGTGTTGTCAGAGCCCACGAGGAGGCCCGTAACCTCGGTCTGCATCTGCTGATCGGCAGCGAGCTGCGGTTCGATACCGGGCCGCGCTTGATCGTCCTGGCGCGCGACCTGACCGGTTACCGACATCTGTCGCAGCTGATCTCCACCGCACGTCGACGCGTTGCAAAAGGTGATTATCAGCTTAAGGCATCGGATCTGGACGGCGGTCTGCCCGGGTGTCTGGTTCTGTGGCTTCCGGACGAATTCGACGAGACCGACGGCGACAACTGGGGCCGCTGGTTGCGATCACGCTTTCCTAATTGCTGTTGGATCGGCGTTACACTGCATCGCTGCGGCGATGATGCGTCTCGATACAGGCGGTTGCGCATGCTTGGTGTTCGCACAGGTCTGCCACTGACCGCTGTCGGCCAGGCACTGATGCACGTACCGGAGCGCCGAGCGTTGTTGGACGTGATGACGGCAATCAGGCGGGGCGCGTGCATTGCGGAAGGCGCCGCCGAGCGGCAGAATCGCGAGCAATACCTGCGTCCCATCGAGCTACTCCGCCGCTTCTATCCCCCGGATCTGCTGGATGAAACGGTCCAGGTCGCATCGCGCTGCTCTTTCACGCTCGACCAACTGCGCTACGAATACCCGCGCGAGCTGACCCCTAACGGCGCGTTGCCGGATACTTATCTGCGCCAACTCACCTGCGATGGTGCGGGGAAGCGCTTTCCGGATGGCGTGCCGGATCGGGTGCAGCGCCAGTTGGGGAAGGAACTGGCGCTGATCGCGGAGCTTGGCTATGCGCCGTTCTTTCTGACGGTCGCCGACATCGTCCGCTTTGCCCGTAGCCGCGACATCCTTTGCCAAGGGCGTGGTTCCGCGGCGAATTCCGCGGTCTGTTATTGCCTGGGAATCACCGAGGTGGACCCGGCCCGGATGTCCATGCTGTTCGAACGCTTCATCTCCCGCGAGCGTGGTGAGCCGCCGGATATCGACGTGGATTTCGAGCACCAACGCCGCGAGGAAGTCATTCAGTACGTTTACCGGAAGTACGGCCGCGATCGTGCCGCACTGGCCGCCACCGTAATCAGCTACCGACCGAAGAGCGCCGTGCGCGACGTGGGCAAAGCGCTGGGCATGCCCACGGACCAGATCGACCGCCTGGCACGCAATATCAATTGGTGGGATGGACACTCCGTGCCGCCGGAACGACTACGGGACGTGGGCCTGGACCCATTCAACCCACGGATCTTGCGGCTGATGCGTCTGGTGCATGAGCTGATCGGCTTTCCGCGTCATCTGTCCCAGCATGTCGGCGGTTTCGTGATCTCCCGCGACAAACTGTCGCAGCTCGTGCCCATTGAGAACGCGGCCATGGACGGGCGCAGTGTCATCCAATGGGATAAGGACGACCTCAGCGCTCTGAGCCTGCTGAAGGTCGACTGCCTGGCGCTCGGTATGCTGAGCGCGATCCGACGCGCCCTCGATCTAGCGAACGACTTCCGCGGCAGCAGACTCAAGGTCGCAGACATTCCCGCCGAAGACTCGCAGGTCTATCGCATGATCCAGCGCGGCGAGACAACGGGTGTGTTCCAGATCGAGTCTCGTGCGCAGATGGCCATGTTGCCGAGGCTCAAGCCCGCCTGTTTCTACGATCTGGTCATCGAGGTGGCGATCGTACGGCCGGGGCCGATTCAGGGCGACATGGTGCATCCGTATTTGCGCCGCCGTCAGGGATTGGAGCCTGTGTCCTATCCATCGCCGGACGTGGCGGCGGTGCTGGGTCGCACCCTGGGTGTACCCATTTTTCAGGAGCAGGTGATCAAGGTCGCCACCGTTGCCGCCGGCTTTGACCCCGGCGAGGCGGACCAGGTCCGCCGTTCCATGGCTGCCTGGCGTCGGCGTGGCGGTTTGGAGGCGATTCGTGGGCGGCTTATCGACGGTATGCTCGGCCGCGGTTATACCTACGAATTTGCCGAGCGGATCTATAAACAAATCCTTGGATTCGGTGAATACGGCTTTCCCGAATCCCACGCAGCCAGCTTCGCGCTGCTGGTTTATGTCTCTGCTTGGCTCAAGCACCATGAGCCAGCTGCTTTCTTCGCCGCACTGATCAACAGCCAGCCCATGGGGTTCTATGCCCCGGCTCAGCTGATTCGCGAAGCGCGACGCCAAGGCGTCGAGGTGCGCGCCGTGGATGTTTGCCACAGTCGCTGGGATTGTACGCTTGAGCCGGTCGATGCCCCGGCAGCCAAGGCGGAGCCGGCATTGCGGCTCGGGTTATGCTTGATCAAGGGCCTTTCCAAGGCCGGCGCAGAGCGGCTTGCCAGCGCGCGGGCAGCCGGCGGTTGGCACTCCTTGGATGATCTGCGGACCCGCGCCGCCCTTGATCGCCGCGATCTCAGGGCCCTGGCTGGCTCGGATGCCCTGGCGGGCCTGGCTGGTCATCGCCATTCGGCCGGCTGGCACGTGGCGCTGCGGCATGAGCCGCTGCCGCTCGCCCCCCTGTCCGCCAAACCGCCAGCACCCATGCTGACCAAACCCGCCGAGGGCGAGGAGATCGTTGCCGATTACGCCAGTCTGGGGCTGAGTCTGCGCCGCCATCCACTGGCGCTGCTGCGTCCGCGGCTGTCGCGCTTGCACTTGATGACCGCCCGTGAGGTACACCGAGTCGATGCTGGCTCAAGAGTTCGCGTCGCCGGATTGGTCATCAACCGCCAGCGGCCAGCGTCCGCCAACGACGTCACCTTCGTCACGCTGGAAGACGAGACGGGTCATGTGAATCTCATCATCTGGAAACGGCTCGCCGCGCATCGCCGCGCGGTGCTGCTCGGCTCGCGTCTGATGGGCGTCAGCGGCGAGATCCAACGCGAGAGCGGCGTCACTCACCTGGTAGCCGAGGGGCTAACCGATTATTCTCAGATGCTCGGCGGACTTGTGGTCAATTCACGGGATTTTCACTAACCCAAAGTAAGCAAACGAGGATCAGCGGAAACGCCCCGAGTGGTGCTCCATCTCGGTAGCAGCTTGCAGCGCAGTGTTTGGCCGCACGCGAATCACCGAATCTGTACGACCCGACCCGCGAGGTCAGGCCGCACGGTCCTTTACGTCAACCGCCGGACTTGTTGCCCGACTTCTTTCCGCCCTTTGCTCGGCAATAGCCGTCGACTTTCACCCCGTCCTTACGTTGGTAGCTGTCCACCCAGGTGCAGCTTCCATTGCTCTCGCACTTGTTCTTCTCCATGCCCTTGCAGTCTGCGGCCATGGCAGGGCTTTGCATCATCACCAGCGCGGTGAGGGTGAAAGCTGCGACGGCGGATTCTCGAATTGCGTGTCGGCTCTTCATTGCACTGATCTCCTTACGCGTTCTCGACAATAGGACAACAACACGACGGCGAACACGAATCGCTACGGCCGTCGTGTTGGAAACCTTATACTCAGAACGTGAACGTTTTCAAGTGCTGGCGCTATTTTTCTGCATCTCGGCGCGCGCGGCGCGCGTTTGGACGTCCAGCAGGACATCAAACACCGACTTCTGCCCACGCACCAAACGGGTGACCAGTTCGGCGCTGGCAACGGCGACCATGCCTGGGAGGATGATGTTGGGATTTCCGGTCAGCTCCAACAACGCGGTAAGCGCGGCCAGTGGAGCACGAAGCGTCGCTCCCATCATCGCTACCATGCCGATCGTGGCGTAGAAACCGGGTGATGCTGTATCCACCGGCGTCATTTCCATGATGGCTAGGCCCACGGCTGAGCCCGCCGCGCCGCCGACGAACAGCGTCGGTCCAATGAGACCGCCGGGTACCCGCAGCCCGATCGCGCAGCTGGTGGCAATCAGTTTCGTCAGCATCAGCGATACGACGAACAGCAGTTCGCCCTGGCCTTGTAGCAGCCTATCCAGCGTGTCGTAGCTGGTGCCCATGATCTCGGGCGTCCACAATGCGAGAATGCCGGTGATCAATCCAGCAAGTGAAAAACTCAGCGCACATCGCATGCGAATAGTGTGCGCCGCGACGACGCCGGTCAGGCCGATGAAACCAACCGCCAGCAGACCGGTGACGCAGCCGAGTGTCACCAGGGTCGTGTATTCCCAGTTTGATCCGAGATACTCCGGCACAACGGCGAAGCCCTGTTCGGTCAGTGTGAGTGCCCGACTGACCATGGCGCCGACGACCGCCGCGACGATGACCGGCAGGTAGCGGCTTACCTGGTAGCGAATGCGCAGTACCTCGATTGCGAATACAACGCCGGCCAGCGGTGTGTCGAAGGCAGCCGCGATCGCCGCTGCCGAACCGCAGGCGGCCAGCGTGATGTCCTCTTCGGCGGTCAGGCGCAGACGCTGGCCCACGAAGCTGGCGCTAGCAGCACCGATATGCACCGCCGGACCCTCACGGTCCACCGAGTGGCCGCCGACGATCGCGACGACGGCACCGACGAACTGAGTCAGCATGTTGGCCGGTGGCAGACGCTCGCGGCCAGGAGCTTGCAAGCGTTTCAGCACATGCGTCACGCCTACCTCACGGAGGTCCCGCGGCAACCGGTCGAAGAGCAGGCCGAGAGCCAGACCAACCCCAACCGGCAAGATGATCCGCAGCCAGGGTGGCAGGGCCTCGTAATTCCCGCTGCCGCCCGGCGGCAGCAGCAGTTGCTGACCCCATTCGATTGCGCTCCGAAAAGCCAGTACCGCGGTGCCCGCGAGCAATCCGCTGAGTACCCCCAGGAGCGTGATTCGGAGCCATCTGCCGCGATCGTCATCCATCGGCGCATTGTAGCCGTTCAGAGAGCGGCACTATCCGCGCGCGCGTCTCCTGAGCTCTTGCTACTCAGCGGGAATGTCAATCTGTCCGACCGACTCTACCCGCTGCGAGTCGGAGATACCGCTGGTGCAGTTGCTTAATCTGTGGCAGAAGGTCGCTGGTGGCGCCACTGTTGTCGATCACGTCGTCGGCGCCCCTAAGGCGCTCTGCGCGGGTGACCTGGCTGTCCATGATGCGCCGAATTTGGGGTTCGCCGAGGTCGCTGCGGCTCTTAACGCGCTCGATCTGCTGAGACTCGGAGATGTCAACGACCAACACCCGGTCCGCGATGTCTGACTGATCGGTCTCGAACAGCAGCGGAATAGCGAGGATGGCATAAGGTCCAGTTGCGTTCCTCAGCTGTCGCCACATCTCGGCGCGGATACGCGGATGCAGTATGCCTTCAAGGCGTTTGCGCGCGACCGGGTCCTTGAATACCAGTCCGCGCAGCGCCGCGCGATCCAATTTGCCTTCCCGATCAATCAGGTCATCACCAAAAGCGGTGCCGATGTCAGGCAGCGCGTCGCCCTGAGGGGCGGTCAGCGCGTGGGAAATTTCGTCAGCGTCGATAATGCGGATACCAAGTTCGGCGAATAGCGTGGACACCGTGCTCTTGCCGCTGCCGATACCTCCGGTCAGCGCAACGGTCAACTGATCCACGCGATTCCGCTCCAGCGAAGATAGGCCTGGGTGATGCCATCCCCCCAGACAAGGCTGATCCAGCCGGCGATCGCGAGGAAGGGGCCAAAGGCGATCGGCGCACGTCGCTCACCGCGGCCACTGGCGATCAGCGCGATACCGAATAGGGCGCCCGGTATGGTCGACAGCAGCAGAATCTGCGGCAGAGACTGCCAGCCAAGCCAGGCGCCGAACAGCGCCAGCAGCTTGAAATCGCCGCGGCCCATGCCCTCCTTGCCCGTGACTAGCCGGAACATGTGGAAAACGATCCAGAGGCTCATGTAGCCGGCCACTGCACCAATGATGGCTGTCTCGCTATCGACGTATAGCTGCCAGACGCTGAGCAGCAATCCGAGCCAGAGCAGGGGCAGCGTGATGTCATCCGGAAGCAACTGGGTGTCGGCATCAATCATGGCCAGCGCGACTAAACCCCAGGTTAACAGCAGTGCGAAGGCGCCTTGGGGTGTCGCCCCGAACTGCCAGACGACGACCAGCGATAGCACCGCGGTCAGTAGCTCGATCAAGGGGTAACGCCACGAAATAGGTCGTGCGCAGTTGCTGCATCGGCCGCGAAGCAGCAGGAAGCTCAGAACCGGGATGTTCTGCCACGGTCGGATACGGTGTCCGCAGTCAGGACAGCGCGAGCCTGGCTGGGACAGCGTCATCGTCGCGGCGGTGCCCGTTTCGGGCTGTTCGGCATCGGCGACCTGATCCATCAGGTCCGCGCATTCCTGGCGCCAATTCTGTTCCATGATGCGGGGCAATCGCAGGATAACGACGTTGAGAAAGCTGCCCATGATCAGACCGAGCGCCGCGGTACCGCCGTAGAGGAGCACTGGGATCTGACCCAGAGTCTCAGCGTAATTCATCGTCATGTCCTTGCCGAGCCGAATGTCAGACGACTGCTGCCAACTTGAAAATGGGCAGGTACATCGCGACGACGAGGCCGCCGACGAGGCCGCCGATGACAACCATGATGAGCGGCTCAAGAAGACTGCTCAGGGCATCCACGGCATTGTCGACCTCCTCTTCGAAGAAGTCGGCGACTTTGGCGAGCATGTCGTCCAATGCACCGGATTCCTCGCCAATCGCCGCCATCTGGATCACCATGTGCGGAAATAGATTGCGTTGCCGCATCGCTAGTTGAAGACTCTGGCCGGTGGCGACCTCTTCCCGCATCGTCTTGACGGCATTGCTGTAGACGATGTTGCCGGTCGCACCCGAGACGGAGTCCAGCGCGTCAACCAATGGCACGCCTGCAGCAAACATGGTCGAAAGTGTTCGAGCGAAGCGGGCGACGGCGGCTTTGTTCAGAATACTGCCAATTATTGGCAGCTTGAGCGCGGTCCGGTCGATCATCTCCCTGAATTTGCGCGATTTCTGATGCAGCTTGCCGATGCTGTATACGACTATGCCGACGGCGAGAGCGATCGCCCACCACCATTCGCGCATCACGTCCGACAAGCCGATGACCATCAGGGTGAATGCCGGCAGGTCAGCTCCGAAGCTACTGAAGAGTGCCTTGAACTGGGGTATGACGAAAAGAAGGATGATCACCGTGACCAGGATCGCGACAATGATGACGGCGGCCGGGTAGAATAACGCCTTTTTTATCTTGCCCTTGATGGATTCCGTTTTTTCCTTATAGGTCGCGATTTTGTCCAGAAGAACGTCCAGCACACCGGCGGCCTCACCGGCCGCGACCAGATTGCAGACGAGATCGTCGAAGTAATCGGGATATTTGCCCAGGGCTTCCGCCATGGCCGTGCCGTTCTCGATATCCTGCTTAATGGATAACAGCAGGTCTTGCATGGACGGGTTATCATGGCCGCGGCCGACGATATCGAAGGACTGCACAAGCGGCACGCCTGCCGACATCATCGTGGCGAGCTGACGGCTGAAGACCGCGATATCGTTGTTCGTGATCTTGCGCTTGCGGGCACCGAATAAGGGCTTGGCCTTCTTGCGCACCTTGAGCGGGTTGACGCCCTGCCGGCGCAGGTCGGCGCGCACCAGCGCAACGCTGGCCGCACGCAGGTCGCCCTTGACGCGGTTGCCACGTCGGTCGACCCCTTCCCATACGAATACGTTGGCTTGTTCCGCCTTTGGTTTAGCTTTCTTGGCAGCGATGACTGCCATAGTGATCAGTCCTTCGTGACGCGGTTGAGTTCTTTGAGGCTGGTCATGCCAGCCTTCACCTTGGAAAGGCCGGACCGACGCAGGTCAGCGTAGCCCTCCTTGTCGGCCTGGTCGCCGAGTTGAATGGAGTTGCCACCTTCCATGATCAGGCGTCCCATGTCCTCCGAGACCTTGATCACCTGGAAAATGCCGACGCGGCCCTTGTAACCGTTGACGCAATGGTCGCAACCGACCGGCTTGTAGATGGTAATGCCCTCGGCGATCTCATCTTCACCGAAACCCTCCTCGAGCAGCACTTCCCGTGGCAGGTCGTCGACCTCGCGGCAGCGTGTGCACAGCCGCCGCGCTAGACGCTGGGCCATGATCAGCAGCACGGACGAGGCGATGTTGAAAGGTGGTACGCCCATGTTGGCAAGTCGCGTCAGCGACTGGGGCGCGTCGTTGGTATGCAGCGTCGACAGCACCATGTGGCCCGTCTGCGCGGCTTTAACGGCGATCTCGGCGGTTTCCAGATCACGGATCTCGCCGACCATCACGATGTCGGGGTCTTGGCGCAGGAACGCCCGTAGCGCCGCCGCGAAGGTCAAACCCGTTTTCGGGTTCAAGTTGACCTGATTAATACCGGGAACCTGAATCTCGACCGGATCCTCGACGGTGGAGATATTGATATCCGGCTTGTTCAATATGTTGAGCGCCGAATACAGCGTGACCGTCTTGCCTGATCCGGTAGGGCCGGTTACCAAGACCATTCCATAGGGTTTGTTGATGCACTCCAGGAACGCGTCTTTCTGCGTCCGGTCCATGCCGAGTTGGTCGATACCGACTTTGGCGGCGCTGGAATCGAGTATGCGCAGCACCACTTTTTCGCCGTAAAGGGTCGGCAAGGTATTGACGCGGAAGTCGATGTCCCGGGTGCGACTCAGTTTTAGTTTGATGCGGCCGTCTTGCGGGACGCGTCGCTCCGCGATATTCATGCGCGACATGACCTTGAGTCGCGCCACCAGACGCGAGGAGATACCGAGCGGCGGATTCGTCACCTCGCGTAACATGCCATCTTGGCGGAAGCGCACGCGAAAGAATTTCTCGTAGGGTTCGAAATGGATGTCGGAAGCGCCCGCGGTAATGGCATCCACCAGGACCTTGTTGACGTAGCGAACGACCGGCGCGTCATCGACGTTCAGATCCGAATCTTCCTGTGCCTCATCATCCTCGTTGGCGACGTTGATGTTATCCAGGTCGGTGTCCATGATGTCCGACATGGTCGTGTCCTGGGCTTCGACCGCTTGTGCGATCGCCTTCGCGAGCTTTATCTCCTCAACCAGGACCGCTCCGGTGGCCAGCCCGGTGTGAAAGCGGATTTCATCCAATGCACGGTCGTTCGTTGGGTCCGAAACGGCCAGGAACAGGCGGTTGCCCCGCCGGTGAATTGGCAGCGCGTGGTGCTTGCGGATCAGCTTCTCGTCAACGGTTGTGAACGGCAGTTCCGTTAGGTCCAGCGCATTGAGATCGAGCAAGGGGACGCCGAACTCCTGCGACGCTGCCACCGCGATCTGGTCGCTCTCCACCAACTCCTCCGCGACAAGATACTGGATAAAGGATTGCCGTCTGCGCGTGGCCTCAGCTTGGGCGGTCATTGCCTGCCGCTCGGTCAGCAAGTTGTCGCGTATCAGCCTGTGGGCGAGTCCCGCGGGTTTGATTTGCGTTTGTTCGGTCGCCATCGGTCTCCACCTTCGTCTCGATCGAGCCAAACTCGCTCAATCTTTCCTGCCCAGGCTCACGCCTGTTCTCGGGTATTCAGCTTGGCCTGATTCCATGACAGGTTTGCCGGGGGGATGTGACCCCAGGACCTCTCGCCGGTATCCCGCTGTCATTCCCATGCGGACGTGGCTGTATCGCCCTGGGTGCCCCTTTGTCTACCCGGGACGGCAGCTTGCTCTTGGGGAACATCGAAGTGATGTGGGTATCTTTGCCAAAAATCAGCGCCATACACGAGAACAGCGCGTCGCTCTCGCATGTTCGACCGCTCACGCCTCCAAACCTGGCGGCAAACGCATGTGCCTCGGAAACGCGGTATCTTACAGCTTACAGATCTACCCTCGCGTGCTTCCTGTGCGTTGTCCCTTGGCTATACGCACGCATGAGCTTAGGCTGTTTGCAGTCTAGCCGAACGAAAAACGGCGGAATGTGCGCCGGTCGGTCTTTCGACGTCAGCGGTTGATCCCGAATGCGAGCCTGACGTTGTTTGCGACCAGCCCATTGTCCTTTTGCTCGCTCTCGGACAGATAGAACTCCAGGATCGATTCACGGTTCATCAGCATCTCCTCGGTCACTTCCTCGGCGACCTCGTTGGCATGGCAGAAGACGCTGACATAGGGCGAGTCGGGCTCCCGGGGATCAGTAATCCATAGGTCCGGCGACAGCTTGTCGACAAAACGCAAGAACCCATAGCCCTTGTCCGGGAACCACTTGGTGCAGACGCCGCGCACGCAGGATCCCGATTTGCCCCAGTCATTGCGCGGCTCATAGGAAACCGGCAGCAAATCCGGGATCAGATATCCGGACCAGAACTCGTCGACTTCCTGCTGCAGCTGCCGCGAGATATTCTTGAATGCGACCAGTTCCACGCGACACCCGCGATTTTGCAGTGCGTTAACCACCTGCAGGAAGTCGCCGTCTCCGGTGACCAGTATGACGAGGTCCAATTTCTCCGACTGGAGCATGGCGTCCACCGCCATGTCGAGGTCGGCATTGGCCTTGGTGGAGACGTTACCGGCTTCATCGGTGTAGCGGCGTACGATCTTGGTCGTTACCTTCCAACCGAAGTCGCGCACCATTTGCTGATAGGTCCTCGATTTCTTAGCGTACTCAAAGTCTTCACGCGCGCGCTCGGCGTCGAAGGCGATGTAGGTGTTGAGTCGTTGCAGGATGCCGTTCTCACGGCCCGCGAAGCGACGAAGTACGTCGTAGCGCATCTGGTAGCCGCCGTTGTAGCGGATATTCTCGGCGTCGACATAAACGCCGACTCTCTGCATGGATGGCAAAACTGAAACCTCGTTGAAGCAATGCGAACCAAGAAGCTCGCCTGCGATGATGCGCCGATCGTCTCGGAAGGTACAACCCGATGGATTATGCTGTGCTGCGTTCCGAGCCGCGCGTGCTTGAGGGCTGGGGCGTCAGTGACCCTGAATCACGTGAACGTCGTGGGCATTGTCGGGTGGGTCAGCGGTTGCGGTCACCTGGATACGACGACCCTAACAAATTCGTCGCTAGAACGTTTTCGGGTGCGGCGGCCTTGCGGCCCGAGCTTTGTCGCTTTTCACAATGCCGGCGTTCAAGGCGACCGCGTTCATGCGGCGGCCCAGGATGCGGGCCGCCCCTGTTAAGCGACGCTACTTCGAAGCGCGATTGTCGATCAGGTCTTCGACTACGCTTGGGTCCGCTAATGTCGATGTGTCGCCGAGCGCCTCTACCTCATCGGCAGCGATTTTGCGCAGGATGCGACGCATGATCTTGCCCGAGCGCGTCTTCGGCAGACCAGGCGCCCACTGGATGACGTCGACGATCGCGATCGGGCCAATCTCGGTACGCACGAGCTTGACGAGTTCCTTCTTGAGCTCGTCCGTGGGTTCGACGCCGGCCATGGGTGTGACGTAGGCGTAGATGCCCTGGCCCTTGATGTCGTGCGGATAGCCCACGACTGCCGCCTCAGCAACCGCTTCGTGCAGCACCAGTGCGGACTCGATTTCGGCCGTGCCCAGGCGGTGGCCGGAGACATTCAACACGTCGTCGATGCGACCCGTAATCCAATAGTAGCCGTCGGCATCGCGTCGTGCGCCGTCGCCCGAGAAGTAATACCCGGGATATTGCTTGAAGTAGGTGTCGATGAAACGCTGATGGTCGCCATAGACGGTGCGCATTTGCCCCGGCCAAGGCCTTGTGATGACCAGCGCGCCCTCGGTCGCCCCCTCCAAGATCGTACCCTCGCTCGCATCGACCAGCGCCGGCACGACGCCGAAGAAGGGCCGGCTGGCAGAACCTGGCTTCAGCGGCGTAGCGCCTGGCAGTGGCGTGATCAGATGGCCGCCCGTCTCGGTCTGCCACCAGGTGTCGACAATGGGGCAACGGCCGTCGCCGACCACGTTGTGGTACCACTCCCAAGCCTCGGGGTTGATCGGTTCGCCCACTGAACCGAGGATACGCAGCGACTTGCGCGAGGTCTTTTTGACTGGGTCCTCACCGGCACGCATCAGCGAGCGGATGGCGGTCGGGGCCGTGTAGAAGATTGACACGTTGTGCTTGTCGACCACTTCCCAGAAGCGCGACATGTCCGGGTAATTCGGAATGCCTTCGAACATCAGCGAGATGGCGCCGTTGGCCAGCGGGCCGTACACGATGTAAGTGTGGCCGGTGACCCAGCCCACGTCGGCCGTGCACCAATAGACTTCGCCCTCCTGATAATCGAAGGTGTACTTATGCGTCATGGCGGCGAAGACCAGATAACCGCCCGTGGTGTGCAGCACACCCTTCGGGGTTCCGGTGGAGCCCGAGGTGTATAGGATGAACAGCGGGTCTTCGGCGTCCATCGGCTCGGGTTCGCACTCCGCGGAAGCGTCAGCCATCGCCTCGTGATACCAGATGTCGCGGCCCTCGGTCCAAGCCACGTCGCCACCGGTGCGACGGACAACGACGCAGGAATCGATGCTCGGGCACTCTTCCAGGGCCTTGTCGGCGTTCTTCTTGAGGGGCACGTGACGGCCGCCGCGGACGCTCTCGTCGGCGGTGATGAGCATCTTGCAGTCCGAGTCGTTCACTCGGTCGCGCAACGAGTCCGGTGAGAAACCGCCGAAGACGATCGAGTGCACCGCACCGATGCGCGTGCAGGCCAGCATCGCCACGCTCGCCTCCGGGATCATCGGCATGTAGATACACACGCGATCGCCCTTCTCGACCCCGCGCGCCTTCATCACATTGGCGAGCTTACAGACATCGGCGTGCAACTCGCGATAGGTGATCTTGCGGTCTTCTTGGGGGTTGTCGCCTTCCCAGATGAGAGCCACCTGGTCGCCGCGGGTGTTCAGGTGCCGGTCCAGACAGTTGTAGGAGACATTCAGCTTGCCGCCCTCGAACCAACGAATGTGGACGTCATCGGGGCCGAAGTTGTAGTCCATCACCTTGTCCCACTTCTTGATCCAGGTGACGAATTCGTCGGCGTATTCGGCCCAGAATCCTTCAGGATCCTCCACCGAGCGCTGATACATGCTGCGGTATGCCTCGTCGTCGATATGCGCTTTGGCGGCAATCTCCGCGGGAACTTCGTAGACTTTCGACTCTGACATTGTATGTGGTCTCCTCGGCGGAAAGGCTATTTGGGTTATGACTAGAGGCTTCCATGCCGACGAACGATCGCTTGGCTGCAGGAGCGGAAGTCTAAACCCTCACCAGCGGACTCGCTACTGTCGACGCTGGGATATGCCAAATAGCATGTATTGAATACTACTGCGGAGTGTGGCCGCTGTGGCGTCGACGCTTTCAGGTCAAGGATCGTCCAGTCAGTTGGTGGAAGACGTCAAACCCTGCTTGTCGATCGATGCAGCGCAAGATTGCCGAGCGGCCGGCCGTGTGAGGGTCCCACTGCACATCGACGCCTGCGGCCGCGGCGGCACGCAGCTGATCGTCGCGGAGCTCGATCTCCCCGAAGACAGAGATGACGTAGCCGCCCGGTATCGGCGGTGGGGGAGCAAAGGGTTGGCCGTCCGCCAGGGCCGCCCAAGCAGCGACGAAGTCCGGGCCATAGAAATCGAAAAAGCCGTTCGAGCCGCGAAGATGCGCCTCGATCGGACGCGCGCCGATCAGTTCAAGATTGCACAGACCCGTATAACCCACCAGATTTTTGCGTATCCAACCCCGCAGCCATGCATCTTGTTCAGGCAGGTCAGCGCCGATTTGCCAGTAGATCGATCGCTCCGCATCCTTCGCATCCGATGCGCGTGTATGGGCGAACCAAAGGGCCTCGCCGTCCCTGACAAGGCAGTCACTGCTGGTTTGAGGGCCGCTCAGCCGTTCGCACCAAAAGCTGCCCGGCTCCGTCGGGACTGCCCCAGCACGCACGGCGCGCGCGCCCAAACTCATGCCCGCCAGGTTGATGATGGGCTTGACGAATAACGCCGTCTCCGGGCCGACGCCGAGGTCGGCGGGGTCGACCCCGCAAGGTGCGGCAAGCAACCCGGCGTCCAGCGCAAGGCGGAGCTTGTCATAGATTTGCCGATGGCCAGGATTGAGCCGCCACGCGGCCGCGTCACTGACAGCGACGTCGCGCCGCGGCTCAGGCTTGAACAGGCGCTTTCGTTCAGGGAGGACTCCAATGAACGGCATGGTCTTAGCTATTCGTCGTGGTCGGGTTGGGCTGGTCTATCGACGCAAAACTGGCTTGCGAGCGAGTGCCGACGATCTATTCGCCCCTGCGGATCCGCTCAACCTGGCATAGCCCGGATTTGAATGGTGGGAAGCCGCTGATCGGATCGAGGTGACGGTCGTCGGTGAGTTCGTTGACGTTCGCGTGATTCCAGCCGTGTGCGCAATGGACGACGCCCGGTTTGATTCGGTCAGTGACGCGCGCGACGAAGTGCACGGCTCCGCGGGTCGAGCTCACACGCACCGTCTCGCCTTCGCCAATGCCACGCGGGTCGGCATCCGCCGGATGGATCTCCACCAGCGCATCCGGCATGCCACGCCGCATCCGATCCAGGTACTGGTGTTGAGAATGGGTCATGAACTTGGTGCGTGCGCCGCTGGTGAGGACCAGCGGATAATCAGAGGCCAGGTCCGGTCTTGAGATGGGGCTTTCGGCGGGTTCGCGGTATACCGGAAGCCCGTCGTGGCCGGCAGCGCGGAGTTCCTCGGCATCGAATTCCACCTTTCCGGAGGCCGTCTTGAAGCCTCGCAGGCGATACAGCCGATCCGCGTCCAGATAACCGTGATCGACCAGATCGTCGATGGCCTCTGCAAACACGGTTACTCCATCCGGGTTTTCGTAAACCTCCCGGCGGATCTTCTCCGGAATGCCCTCCGCTGCTTCCGCCCAGGATGCCTCCAGATCTCCGTGCCAGAACTGCTCTCCCATACCGAGCCGCACGCCGAGCTGCAGGAACACCTCGCCGTCCGGACGCGCCTCGCCTTTCGGCGCAACCACCGCGCGTCGGTAACGCAGTTCCCCTTGATAGGCACAGCCGGGATAGGCGATCAAGGCCGGGCGTTCCAAGTTGGTGGCGGCGGGTAGGACGATATCCGCCATTCGTGTCGCTGGATTATGGAAAAAATCGGTCGCTGCAAAGAATTCCAGTGCCCCTAGCGCTTGCTCCATGCGTTTCGAGTTCGGCCACATGGCGGTATTGATGCCCATGGCCAGCAGTGAACGAATGCGCTGCGGGCGTCCGTCGAGGATACAGTCCGGCAGCAGCATGCTTTGGGCGGCGGGCCAGTAGCGGGTCCAAATCGGGAACAGCTCGTCGCCGACGCGCGGCGGCAGGTTCTGCATGCAATGATCGAATAACTCGATCGGTTTTGGCACCACCTTGTTGTTGAAGAAGCGATTGGCGCCCTCGCGATCGAGGTTGCCGGTGACTGCCGTCAACAGGATCAGCGCGCGGTGGTTCTGAAAGCCATTGCTGTGCTGCACCGTGGCGGTTGGTGACAGCATGATCTGCGCGGGACGGTTACAGGCATAGAGCTCTGTCGCGGTGTGGAGGTCGTCCGCGGCGATACCGCAGATTTCTGCGACTCGCTCGGGTCGGAACTCCCGCACATAGTTTCGAAAGGCATCAACTCCATGACCCCATTGGTTGAGGAAGGACTGGTCCTGCCAGCCATGGCTGAAAATCAGATGGTGCATGCCCAATGCGAGTGCGCCGTCCGTGCCGGGCCGGATTTGCAGGTGCACATCCGCCTGCTCGGCCAGGGATGTCCTGCGTGGGTCCACGACGATCATTGGCAGGCCGGTTCTGGCCTTGGCGAGTGGGTGTGTATCGAAAGGGGGTATGGAGCCGTGGGGATTGGTGGACCAAACCATCAGGCAGCGGGTGTTGTTGGAGGCCACCGTGGACGTGGTCTTGATCTTGTATCCAAGCGTCAGTTTCTCCGCCACCATGGTCGCGGAGAAGCAGCACCCGCTCTCGGTCATATAATTCGGTGAGCCGAAAGCGTGTGCAAGACGCTGCAACTGCGGCCTCGCTTCCTTTGTATAGCCGGCGAAGAAGGCCGCTGCGGGTGCCCCGTGCGTGTCACGCGTTGAGCCTAACTGCTGGGCGATGGTGTCGAGGGCTTCGTCCCAGGTGGTGCGTTCGAATCGGCCGCTGCCGCGCGGCCCGCATCGGCGCAGCGGATAGAGCAGTCTGTCCGGGTGGTTGCGGCGGTCGAGTTGGACGTAGCATCTGGGGCAGTCTGGCCCCTTGATATTGACGGGCTCGCCAGTTGCGTCGAGGTCGACAGTTACGGCGCAGTTAGCGTCGCACTCGTAACAGGTGCTTATGACGGATCGCATTGTCGCTGGAGTCGGCGGAGATCGGCATCGGAACTTGCTAGCTAATGGCAGGAATTCAACGCCGGGCTAGTTTTCTTGGCGTCGTTCCCGGTCCGTCGATCAAGTTTACCAATCGTAATGATCTAAACAATCCATTTTATGGATCACTGGATGACCCTCACCATTCGTCCTGCGCCAAGGTAAACAAACCCGCATTCCGACCCCATCCGACCGCCGATCGACCTCGGGCTAGGTTTCCCAACCAACTTTCAGGAGACACAACGATGTTGCCAGATAAGACCGGCCAAAGAGTCCCGCAAGTGTCCTTCCACACTCGCGACGGGCATGAGTGGGCTGACGTGAGCACCGACGATATCTTCAAGGGCAAGACGGTTGTCGTGTTCTCGCTGCCGGGCGCTTTCACGCCCACCTGCTCCTCGTCCCATGTGCCTCGTTACAACCAGCTCGTTCCGTTGTTTAAGCAGCACGGGGTGGATGAGGTTGTCTGCATGTCCGTAAACGACACCTTTGTTATGAATGCTTGGCAGGACGAGCAAAAGGCGCACAGCATTCGCTTTATACCGGACGGCAATGGTGACTTCACCGAGGGCATGGGTCTGCTCGTGGACAAGGACGACCTGGGGTTCGGCAAGCGCTCCTGGCGCTATTCGATGC
>JBATTL010000475.1:0-2803 GCA_049670525.1 Thiohalocapsa sp.
CTTGCGGCCCACAAAGGGCCGATGTGATCAAGTGCTACTGCATGTTTCCGGCGGTTTGGGCGAAATGGCGGCTGGTGACACGACTGCTTGTTCTACCCCTTGATGACAGGGAAACCCCACCTCGATCAATCGTTCGTCCATATCTGCTGTCTTCGCTATCGCGCAATCACCACAAGCTCGGAGGCAAAGTCCTCGCCGGACCAACAATCCGATTCCGGATCTGAATCGGGAAAGTATTTCGCGCGCAAAGCCATCTGCCTGAGTCGTTGATTAAACTCGGGTGGAGCGGGCACGCCTTTCTCCAGGGCGATTGGGTGAATAATATCGGCGTGACCCAAGTACTCCTTCCGGCTGTCGACAACCTCAGAACCGCTGTCACGAATGCTGCCTGCGACAAAGACAGCAAAGCCCTTGAATTCGCCAGGATTCCGTATCGCTTTGGAGCGCGCCTTGCACGCGTTGGCGTCCAGAGCCCGCAGTCGGTTAACCGAAACGTCGCGCCTTCCAGTTGGTGCTTTGAAGGCTTCCTTTTTTAGCTTTCCCTTTTTGTCCAGGTGGAGGGGATAGAACACGGCACGGGCTAGTCGCTCGTCATCCGATACGTCCAGCGGCAACGTATCCATATCGTTCTTGTGTATCACTGGCTAGCTCTACGTAACCGGGGTGTACGGGCGTCGATTCAGGGAATAGGTAGGCAAGCGCCCAGGCGACAAACTGGGGAAGACCATCTGTTAGATCGCCCTGGTCGGTTCGTAGACCGTGCTCAGACTCCCAGAAAGCGCTGTAACGAGCGACACCAACCTCCAGCGATACTGCCTGTTCGGCGCATTCCCAATCCAAGCTGATTGTCCCGTTGGGATTGGGGGTGATCTCGGGGGATGGAATCCGGCTCGGCAAAGCCAGCAAGATCGTAGCCGCACGATCGACAGAAGCGCTATCGACGGGATCGGCGCCGTATCCATCCCAATTCGGCAGAAGCTTGGAAATCTCGTAGAGCTGCACGAAGCTTGCATTGCGACTCAAATCGCGCTGAGAGGAAACCACAGAACTCGTTGGCCGCGGACTTGGCCACTTACGGTTTTGTGTCTCGTAGTCGGGGGTCACGAGCTGGTACTCGCAGATCTCACGGGGCAAAACCTCCCAGCTGACGTAATCGATGGTGCTTATGGCTATAGGGGGGATGAACATAGAGTTCTCCTAGGCTTCTTCCACGGGCTCCATCCGGTTGCGCAGATTCTCTGTTAGCTTTTCGAACCACGCGTGGATGATTTGATAACCGTTCTGCAGCGCAGCCAGTGCGGCATCTGCAGTAAGAGCGACTGGTCGATCAACCGTGTAAGTCATATCCATGATGGTTTCTATGGCCGGTCGGCTTCCCAGACGGCCGGCAGCTAATTGGAACGCAAGCGTCGCGCCTTCGTCTCCTTGAATCGGAATGCGCAGAGAAAGGGTTGGGCTGATCTGGTCAACACTGGGAGTCAGCTCCAAAAGTCCATCGGGTAGGGTGATCGAGACCCCAAGGTCGTCTCGGATGAACGCAAAATTCGATGTTCCTCGGCGCAGGTCATCGTCGAAGGCATCGATATACCGCAGGCTCGCTTTCGTGAACTCCGTCAGATTCAGATCTTCCGGTTTGCTATTTATCAGCGCTTTCAAAGCGCCGTCGACATAGGGGCGAAAGGCGTTCCAGGAATGATAGTTGGGAGGACCGGCGTTGATAGTAAAGATGCCATGACCGAACTGAACAATCGGGAACGGCTCGCCGGCGCGGCGGTAGCGGTATAGGGGGCTGCCCGCCAGAACCGGCATGTCGTGAGGTATCAGACGCTCCAGCTCATGAAAACCTTGATCCCGCAGAACTCCCGTTAACCGCTGAAACCATATGTCGAACATCGCGGAATGGCCTGCCACAATCGGCGGCGCACCGGGGATGTTGAGAATCTGCACTGGCCATTGCACCTGAACGATCAACTCGACAAGGGGTGCTCTGTTGTAGGTAATCGGTTTGTCCATGGGGAGTTATGTTGGGCTTACGCGGGGAAGCACACGACGAAGTTTACGTCAGCTGCCATCAAAGAAGTGTTCTGTTGCACAGAAACCGCCAACACAAACCGGCTAGGCGGCACGGAGCTTCTCCAGCATATCAGGGATATCGGGGTCCTTCGGATGCCCTCCGAGCATGATGCGCAGTCCGGAAAGCGCCCAGCGGTTGGCGCTGGGGCCGAAGCTGGTGGTCCTGGAGAGCCAATAGGCGGCCTCCTCGCGGGTGAACTGGGCGACCCGGTAGGCGATCAGCTCGACCCGGTCCAGGTCCTTGAGCCGGTCCTGGAGGCGGAAGATCAGGCCGAGCTTGGCGCCGGACTCTTCGTTCAGCGGCAGATTGCCGCGGAAGCGCAGGCCCTCGGGGGTCATGTAGCGGTTGAGCTCTAGGGGAATGCCGGCCCCGTCGGTGACCGGCTCCAAAATGCGCCGCAGCACGGGCAGGCAACGGTGCTGGGGCTCGCCATAGATGTAGCGGCTCGCGAACATAAACCGTGGGGCTCGCCAACAGCCCTCGGCTTGGGCTCACGCTCGCTGACAATGAGCCGCGTCTCGGGCTCATGCTCCGTGATAATGGGCTCGTAGTCACTGACTTGGGCTCGCTAACTGCGACCTTCGGCTCATGATCGCTGCAACCGGGATCTCAACAGGAGCGAAGCTGCTATGAGGTGCCACAGAAGGAGATGCTGATGCTTCGGTGGCCGCGAGCGGGACAGATTCAGCGCCCGCAACAAACCTTGTACTTCTTTCCGCTACCGCAGGG
>JBATTL010000476.1:0-12361 GCA_049670525.1 Thiohalocapsa sp.
TACGCTGAGCGCGCCGCCCACTGATCGATCCGCACCAGTACGGACCAGGACCAATGAATGCACTGATCGTCGGCTATGGAAGCCCAATCCGCGGCGACGACGCGATTGGCCCGCTCACCGCGGATCACCTGACCAGTCTATTGGAACAGGGCGAACTGCCCGATTGGGTTGACATCCAAGCGCGCCACATCCTCACCGCGGAGTTGGTCGAGGATCTGAATCGCACCGACTTGGCCATTTTTCTCGACGCCGCGGCCGACACGGCGCCCGGCGAGGTCCGTTGCCGCCCGCTCCGACCAGATGCCACCGCCATGTCCACGATGGCGCATTTCCACGACCCACGCGAACTCCTCGCCTGGTGCGAAGCCCTCTACGGCACAGTACCCGAAGCCTGGCTCATCTCGGCCGGTGGCGCGGAATGGGGCTATTCCAACTGCGAACTCAGCGACACCGCCCGCGCCGCAATGGGTCGCATGATTGATCAGGTTATGGAGCTATTGAAGCGGCTCCGTCCGGTGTCACCACATCCATCCTCACCAAGAGCCGATCGAGCTTCGGACGATGCGCTACTCGCCGACGACGCCAACGGCAGTTAAGGCGGTTTCTGCCAATTTCCCTCCCAGCTTGCTGGCCTTTTCGCCCGCCTTCGGCGTCGCACCAACAATCGCCATCCATAGGAAGATGTCCGCCGCGTTCGTCGGCGCGGGACGACTATGAGTGCGGCATGCGTTAAACTCACAAAGCGTAATCGTTCGTATTCACACTCTTCTTTCGTCATTGCATCTACAATTGCGGGATCCCGGCGATGCAGCAGTCCGTCTCGAAGCCCACGCCACTTGGCGTCTTGCCGGCCGGCTCTTACGGCAGGATCGTCGAGATACGGAGCGGTCGAGAGCTGGTTCGGAAGATGCTCGCTCTCGGCCTTCGGATCGGCAGTGAGATACGCATCGAGCAGCATCGCGGACGCGGCCTGGTGGTATCCGCTGGCGCGACGCGTGTTGCGCTCGGTGGCGGCATTGTCGAGAAGCTGATGGTCCTGCCACTGGGCGCTGGAACCGGCGACCCTATAGAAGCCTTCGGCAACCGGAGCCAGTAACCGCGGCGCGAATCGCCGGCTGTTTCCAGGCCCGCGCGCGCTGCCTTCGAGTGTAACCAATCTCAATGGCGGTCACAGAATCTTCCTTGAATCGGTCGACACCGACTAGCCGGCCTCTGACCTTAGCGCTCGCCGGCAACCCGAATTGCGGCAAGTCGGCGCTGTTCAATGCGCTGACCGGTATTCGCCAGACCACGGGCAACTGGCCCGGCGTGACGGTGGAGCGCAAAGAGGGACGGTTCGAGCTTGATGGACGCCCGGTGCGCGTCATCGATCTGCCCGGCATCTATTCGCTGGACGCTGGCTCGCTGGACGAACGCGTCACCCGCGACTACCTGCTTTCCCGCGATGCGGACTTGATCGTCAATGTGCTCGATGCATCCAATTTGGAGCGCAATCTGTACATGACGGTGCAACTGCTGGAGATGGGTGTGCCCATCGTCGTTGCGCTGAACATGATGGACGTCGCGCGCAAACGCGGTATCGAGATCGATATCAGGCGGCTGGCTGACCAGCTCGGCTGTCCGGTGGTGCCGGTGGTGGCGGTGACCAAGGAGGGTATCACCGAACTCACCGCGCGCGCGCTGGCGGTGACCTCCGGGAAGGAGCGTGGCGGGTTTTCGTTGGCCCACGAGGAGTGTGTCGACCAGGCGGTCGCGGAGCTGGCGCCCGCGATTGCCCCGGGGGACGGCGACTATAATGCGCGCTGGCTCGCGCTGAAGCTGTTAGAGAGCGATCCTGCCGCGGAGAACCTGCTCGCGGGCGAAGGCGCGGAGGGGTTGCGCGAGCGAGCCGGTTATTGGCGTCGAGCGATTTCCGAGCGCTCCGGCGAGGATGCCGACATCCGTATCGCCGATACGCGCTTTGGCCACGCCCATGCGCTGGCCGCAAGTGTCGTCCGCCAGCGCGGGCGGGCCGGTCGCACTCTCTCCGACGCCATCGATAGGGTGGTGCTGAACCGGTTCTGGGGCATCCCGCTGTTCATGGCGGTGATGTACCTGATGTTCGTGTTCACCATCAATATCGGTGGCGCGTTCATCGACTTGTTCGACGGCGTCGCCGCGGCCCTGTTCGTCGATGGCCTCGGTGCCCTGTTGACCAAGCTCGGCGCGCCGGATCTGCTCCGGCTGTTGTTGGCGGACGGAATCGGTGGTGGCCTGACAGTCGTCGCCACTTTTATCCCGATCATCGCCAGCCTTTACATCTTCCTATCCGCCCTGGAGGACTCCGGCTATATGGCCCGCGCGGCGTTCGTGATGGACCGATTCATGCGCTCCATCGGTCTGCCGGGCAAGGCCTTCGTCCCGCTCATCGTCGGCTTTGGCTGCAACGTGCCAGCGGTCATGGCCACACGCACGTTGGAGAACGACCGCGAGCGCAAGCTGACGATTCTAATGAATCCGTTCATGTCCTGCGGCGCCCGGCTTCCTGTCTATGTGTTGTTCGCGGCCGCGTTCTTTCCCAACTCAGGGCAAAATGTGGTCTTTGCGCTTTATCTTACGGGGATAACCGTCGCGCTGCTGACCGGGCTGATCATGAAGCGCACACTGCTTGCGGGCACCAGTACAGGCTTCATGATGGAACTGCCGCCGTACCATCTCCCGACCCTGAGAGGCGTGCTGCTTCGGACCTGGGACCGTGTCAACCTGTTCCTGCGCGAAGCGGGCCGGGTCATCATCGTCATGGTATTGGCGCTGAACCTGCTCGGCGCTATCGGCACCGACGGTCGCCTGGATTCCGGGGACAGTGACGCATCCATCCTCGCGGCCACAAGCCGGGTCCTGACGCCGCTATTTGCACCCATGGGCATGGAGCAGGACAACTGGCCGGCGGTGCTCGGTATCGTATCCGGCGTGCTGGCCAAGGAGGTCATCGTCGGCACCCTGGATACCGTGTACGGACGTATTGCGGCGGAGCAGGCCCCTGAGCAAACCGGGCCCAGATTCGACCTCGTCGCGGCAATCACCGCTGCGGCGCGCACCGTTCCGAAAAACCTTGCCACGCTGGGGCGTAGCCTTGGTGATCCGCTAGGCCTGCGCGTCGGCGACCTCGCCGACCGTGACGCCGTCGCCGCGGAGCAGTCTGTCGCCAGCGGCACTTTCGGCGCCATGGAGGCGCGCTTCGATGGTCGCGCCGGTGCATTCGCCTATTTGTTGTTCGTGCTGCTGTATTTCCCGTGCGTAGCCACTATCGCCGCCATCGTGCGCGAGACCGGTGCCGCCTGGGCAGGCTTTGTGGCCGCTTGGACGACCGGCGTTGCCTACATCGCGGCCACCTTCTTCTATCAAGCCGCCACCTTCGAGCGCCATCCGTTGGCGTCCTCGGTTTGGATGTTAAGTCTGGTCTTGGTTCTGATCGCGGTCTTCGCCGGACTGCGGATCTGGGCCACGCGTGGCGGCCGAGCGCTTTGGCAGCCGGCTCGGGCCGGCGCCTAATCTCCAAACACCGATGCTTTCGGAACTGAAGCGCTATCTACAGCAACGTCCCGTTGTCAGCACAAGCGACATCGCCCTGCATTTCGACGTCGCACCAGATGTGGCTAGAGCGATGCTTGACGTCTGGATCTCGAAAGGTCGCGTACAGCCCATCCGGAGACAGACCGACTGCGGTGGCTGCGAGTTGTGTCAGCCTGGGTCGAATGATCTGTACCGTTGGGTCGATGAGACGCCAGCGCCGGTGTCGAATTGCCGGCAGGCACCGGAGTAGGCTGAGCAGTCCTTGATCTCGAACAGCACCTCGCAAGCGTGACCGTTGACTCGATTCCGGAACTCAGCGAGCTCAGGCTCTCAATGGTTGCACCACCGCGCGCCTCAATTGTCACCGCGCGCGCCTGAAATCGCGCAAACGCCTCCGTTAGCTTGCCACGACGCGCCGTCTTACTCAGTACTTCCTCCACGCGCTCGCGCCGCCTATCGCTAGTTTGAAAAGCATTGGCGTATTCCAACGCGGTTTCGTGACTCGTCGACAGCCTCGTCGAATGGCGGGCCGCGCATCGCGAGACCCGGGACCGGCGCAAGGCTTAGCGCATCAAGGCCCTGGCACTTCTCGCCACCAGCGACCCCGACCCATAAGTCGCTGGCAGCTTCGCCCTGTGGGAACTGCTGCTCGGATCTGGTGTCCTTGAGGAGGCTATCATGCCTGTGTAGGATATCTCGGTTGCAGGATATCTGGGTCAGTTAACACTGGAGAACTCTATGGCAGATTGCTCAAGGTTTGTAAAACGCTGTTCGCTATCGTTGATCGGAGGTTTATTTTGCGCGGTGGCGTTCGCCGAAACTGGAATCGGCGTGTCTTTAGACAAGATCTCCGCTGGACCGGGCGAGACGAGTCCGACGATATACGCCTCCGCCTTCAACAATGGATCAGTGCGGATGGTCGATGTGCACATCGGCATTGTCAGTTCGGACGGCACCATCTACGAGTATCCGGATGGAAACACCATTCTGCGGCCCTGGCTCAAAGACATCGCCCTGTCGGAAACCTTCAAGTTTCCGGGCGCGCCCATCGTGACCCTGCCGCCGCTTCCCGTCGGGACCTGGAGGGCGTTTGCCGCGTTTACGGAGCCGGGCACCACCGACATTGTTAGCCTCGACTTAGCGCCCTTCAAGATTCTCCCGGAGTCGGTCCCGGAGTTGGACGGTGATCCGATCTACGGACTCTTGGCGCTGACGCGTGGTCAGTCACCATCCGGTACAAACGTGGATGCACTGGGAGTGTTCGTCCAGAGCGCTAACGTCGAGACGGTACTCTCGGCATTCGGGAGAGGCGCGGACGGCGTTGGCGTCGACGAGTGCGCTTTTAATCAGGCAGGCTCACTCCTCACTCAAGCGGGTAGCTTCAACACACTCGACGCTGGTGCGTCGCTGAGTGTCAAGCCCAGCGGCGGTTCTGCAATCACGGTCCCACAGGACTTTCTCCTACTGTTTCCATACTACACGGCAGCTGCCGCGCCGAGCTTCTATCAAGGTGGGAAGAACTATACCTTTAGCGGAAAGGGAGACGGATTCAAAGCGATTACTGGGTTCTCGACTTCCGTGACCGCGCCGCAGCCCCTTACGATCGTCCAGCCACCGCTCAGCGACTCGCTGACGCACAATGCGAATCTGAATCTTCCACTAAGCTGGAACGGTAACAATGGGGTAGGAGTTGTCGAGGTACTGGTAGCGGGCGGTGACGCGGTCTCCATTGGAACGATCGGCTGCCGCTTTTGGGATGACGGAAGCGCCGCAATCCCCTCGAACCTGTTGAAGCAGCTCAGGGACAATTTCCCTGATGCCGACTTCACGCTGAGTGTTAATCGGTTCAAGTACTCGCTGTTCGATACGACCCGGAACGATCTTGACCTTGGGGTCGCCGCCATCACGGCCGGCGTCAGCATGCCCATTGACTTGAACTAGCGGACAGCGATGCGGGGAGTCGTTTTGCATGGATATCTCAGGAGGGAATTTCCATGACGTCTGCTCGAGCGCCCTCGGTAGTTCTGGGGCGCGAACGCGCCGCTTATTACCCGTAACCCCCGCGACCATTGCCGCGACCTCGAAACTGGTTTCGAGGTCATCGACGACGGGCACTGCCAGTTTCAGGCGGACCGCCTGATTACCCTGCCGTGGCGGCATTGGGCCGAATAGGGGTCCCCGCTACCACCCGCGGGCGTCGTATGGAACGCGGTCGAACGGAGGGTCAGTCGCATCGCGCCGCCCTCAGAGCCAGAAGTCGGGTCAATGGCTCCAGGCAACGGCTTGGAGAGGCATAGGGTCGCGACAAAGCGCTAGAGCCTCTCGTTTCCGACCGATCGCTTCTTTGGATCCGGCGACTAGGTGTTCGGAACGCACATCGAGAGCGCGGCCTGTATCGGAGCGGCGGTTGCGCTGCACTGGCTACCTGGAGTCCGCCGGATCGGCCAGCGATTGAATGAGCCGGTCCGGTTCTTCGACGCGGTGGCCTTGTTGAAGCCGGCCATCTTGACCCCCGCGGAAAACAAGGAAAGACCAGAGGCGGAGTCTCCTGTCGATGCTGGAATTGAGCGGCGGCCGACGGCCGATTCGGCCAATGGTAGGCCATCCTCGATTCGCAGTGCGCCGACCGCCGCGACGACGATGCACCCGCGAGCGGCCATGTTCGCCCGTCAGAACGCGGCCACCAGCAGGACCCACAGATAGGCGATGGCGAGCGTGATAACGGACACCGGCACGCCGACCTTGGCAAAGTCCCAAAACGAGATCTTGAACCCCTTCGCCGCCGCCGCATCGACGACGATGATGTTCGCGAGGCTCCCGATGATGATCAGATTGCTGGCGAGACCGCTGCCAAGTGCCATCAAGGGCCCCGACAGTGGATCGTGTCCGGCGTAGGGCAGCAACAGCATAACGGTCGGCACATTGGAGAAGATGTCGCTCATGACCGCGCTGACGGCGAACAGCAAGTCCGGGTTGTGCAGATCGATTCCGACGCCTTGGAGCCAGGCCACGAGCTGTGTCGCGTATCCGGCATCGGCGAAGGCGCCGTTGACGATGAACAGGCCGACGAACAGGATCAGGAGATCCCAATCGACCCGCTCCAGCATGCTGCGGGACACGAAACGGGCGTTGAACAGCATCAAAACGCCGGCGACGGTCGCGACCATGCCACGGTCCCAGCCGGTGAAAACGAAGGCATAGAGGATAAACAGCAGCACCAGCAGGCCCTTGATCGTCTCCCATCGATCCAGCGACGGAGCCGGGCTGGGATCGGGCTGCGGGTCGCCCTTCTGGTCCAGCAACCAGCGGCCCCGATACACCAGAGCCAGTAACGCCCAGACCACCGCGAGCGATAACAGTGCGGGCACCAACGCATACTGCAGATACCCGCCAAAGCTCAAATCCAACCTTTGGGCGATGAGCATGTTCTGCGGGCTTCCGATGATGGTCGCGACCGAGCCGGCGTTGGCCGCGAGCGCGATCGCCAATAAAAAGGGCAGCGGGTTCATGCCCCGGCGCAGCGCGATCGTGAGCACGACCGGGGTCATCGCGACCGCCACTACATCGTTGGTCAGCAACGCCGAGAGCAATCCGACCAATGCGGTCAAAATGGCCAGCAACAGCACCGGCGAGGTATCGAGCCGCGCAACCATGCCCGAGATTGCCGCATAGAAACCGGCAGTCTGAAGCTGAACTGAGATCAGCATGAGCCCGAACAGCATGCCCAGCGTACTGAAGTCGATACTCGCCAGTGCTGCCGACTCGTCCAACTTGCCGGCGGCCAGCAGCACGACCGCACCTCCAAGCGCCACCGACGCACGGTCCATCTTCAGCCCGGGCAATCGGCCGAGAATCATACCGAGATAGACGACCAGGAAGACGATCAGCGTGATGGACAAGATATTTGGCCTCGCGATTGATTGAGAGGTGCGGAAGAGTCCTTCCGCGTCGGGGCGTCATCGCGGCGACCGATCCAAGTCTGCGACGCCGCAACATCCTGGCTGGCCGATCCGTACAGGACGAGCGCAGCGGTGGTTGCTAAGGGTATGAGGCGTCAATCGTAGAGCGGATACCCAGAATGGGCAACGACGGCCCCATCATCGGACGCATCTGCTCGATTCGTGCGCGCAGGCGAGGAAGCCTCGTTCGACGATATCTTCGACGTCAGTGTCAAAGACGCCTTTTTCAGGGTTCAAAACCAACGGTTCCGACGCGCGCTCGCCCCAGTGTTTCGATTCGCCCGCAGATGACTCGGAGCGGAGAAGTAATCCAGTACTCGGCCCCGAACTGTGCTAAGACTGAATACGTAAGTCCAACTTGGTGGGGACCTCTCGTTGACATTCGGCCAATTCTGGTCGACCCGATCCCGGCGCCTCCTCTGAGCCTAGCTCCAGGAACGCCTATGTCCACACGATCACAGTTTTCTGCGCCGTCGACCTTACGGGTTGCCCCTCCCGCTCCTGCAGTGCAGCGTAAGAGCACGAAGCCACGACAGCTAGGGTCCAGGAGGAAACACCACCGATCCCCAACCGCAATCGTCTATTGCGAGGGCAACTTCGGCGGCCTCGACGGAAAGACTGCCAACGGGCTTGTTCGTCATTCAGAGAGATACGAGATCCTGTCGATTATCGACAGCCAGCAAGCCGGTCTGGATGCTGGCGCGGTCCTCGACGACGAACCGAACGGCATTCCGATTTATCGCGACCTGGTTGATGCCCTGGAGCACGCAGGTCGGGTCCCGGACTACTTCATTTACGGTATCGCTCCGGCGAGTGGCATGCTTTCACCCTCCGAGCGGGGGCTCGTGCTCACAGCCATCGATCATTGCATGAACATCGTGAACGGACTCCATGAGTTCCTGAACGACGATCCGGAATTCGCGGCGGCCTGTGTCAGGTCAAAAGTGACAATTCGCGACGTCCGCAGGCCTCGCGACAAAAAGAACTTACGCGTTTTCAGCGGGCGCATTGCCGAGGTCACCTGTCCGCGAATTGCCGTGCTTGGCACCGACTGCGCCATTGGCAAGCGCACCACTGCCACTATCCTGACCCGGGCTCTCGAAGATCGCGGCATCCGAGCCGTCATGATCGGCACAGGTCAGACCGGATTGATCCAGGGAGCCCGCTACGGTTTGGCCCTGGACGCCGTTCCATCTCAGTTTTGCGCGGGCGAACTGGAGGCCACCATCGTCGAAGCCTTCGAACGCGAGGATCCCGATGTCATCCTCATCGAAGGCCAAGGCTCGCTGAGTCATCCTGCCTACTCGACCTCGAGCTTCATCATCCGCGGCAGTTGCCCAGACGGCGTCATATTGCAGCACGCTCCGGGACGGGACCATCGATGCGACTTCGACCAGATGCCGATGCCAACCCCGGCCTCCGAAATCAATCTCATTCAGACCTTCGCAGCAACGAAGGTCATCGGTCTCACGCTCAACCATGAACAGATGACGTCCGCCGAGGTTTCCTCGGCGATAGCGCGGTATGAGCGAGAACTGGGAATCCCCGTCACCGACGCGCTGACCCGGTCTCCGGAGCGTTTGGTGGCGATGGTGCTTTCGGCATTCCCGCAGATCGGGGGAAGCGTAGCAGCGGGAGCAGCATGACCGCCCCGCGATTGGAGATCGATCTCGACAAGCTTCATCACAACGCCCTGACCCTGGTCAAGAGCCTCAGCGATCGAGGTATCTCGATCACGGGCATCACGAAGGCGACCCTGGGCTCGCCAGAGATTGCAAACGCGTGGCTGCAGGCAGGCGTACGTGGTCTCGGCGACTCACGTATTGAGAACATCGGAAGGATGCGACGTGCGCATGTCGACGCATCGATGATCCTCGTCCGCACTCCAATGCTGAGTCAGGCCGACCAGGTCGTTGCGCTCGCTGACCTGAGCTGCAACACCGAACTCGACGTCATCAGCAAGCTCTCGTCCGCGGCACAGAAGGCCAATCGCACACACGGGATCCTGCTCATGGTCGAATTGGGAGACCTCCGCGAAGGCATCATGCCGGACCTTCTTGAGACAACCCTGCGTGAAGTGCTTCGCCTCCCGAACATCGCGTTCGAGGGGATAGGCACAAATCTAGCCTGCCGAAGCGGAGTTTCACCCAACGCCAGGAATATGGCCGAATTATCGGCGCTGGCCGATTCGATCGACGCAACCTTTGGCGCGATTGTCACCACCGTTTCCGGGGGCAACTCCGCCAACCTCGAATGGGTGCTCAGCGGAGCCGACACCGGACGGATAAATAATCTCCGATTAGGGGAATCGATGCTTCTCGGTCGTGAGCCTCTTCATCGGCAAAGGATTAACGGCCTGCACACCGACGCAATCACACTGGTTGCCGAAGTGATCGAAGCGAAATACAAACCCTCCAAACCATGGGGCGAGATCGCGCAGGCGGCGTTTGGGGAGGTCACACCTGGCGTTGATCTGGGGGGTATTTCACAAACAATTTTCGCGATCGGCCGCCAGGACACGGATCCGTCCGGTCTCGACTCCCCTCCCGGCATCGAGGTCCTTGCGGCAAGCAGCGATCACCTCGTCGTGGACGCGGGCAACTATCGCGACCGCTTGTCCGTCGGTGCCGAGCTTCCGTTCCAGCTCAACTACAGCGCGCTGCTCCGCGCCATGACATCACCGTTCATCACCAAGATCATGAGTACGCCGACAGCAAAGGTTCGGGTAGAAAGCCCACGATACTTGCGCGCATGATCTTCACCATGACTGAAACGAACTTCCTTTGTGATACCGCTCCCTGACGGAGGACCACCGCCGCCGTCACCTGAGCAAGAAACTCACCAGCGGTCAGATCGATCCACACGAGCACGGCGTCACGGGGCCAGGTAGGGTCACGGGGTCCAGGGATCACGGGGTCAAGATCAGTCACGGGATCATCAGCCGGGACCAGGCGTCGGCGGCGCACCGCCGCTTCGTTTCCGAGGGCATCAATGCCCGCAGTCCCTGGCTCGACCTGAAGAACCAGATCTATCTGGGCCCCGAGCCTTTCGTCGAACGCATACAGGCGATGATCGATCCCGCACGACCGCTCAAGGAGGTACCGCAACGCCAGCGTCGTCCGGTCGCCAAGCCTCTGGATTATCATGCGGCACGCTGTAGCGAGGGTGATCGGGCTATCGCCGAGGCGTATCGTACCGGTGCATACAGGCAATCGCCGATCATTTTGGCGTCGGCCGGATCACCGTGAGTCGAGCGGTAAAAAAGAGCAACTGGCGACCGCCGAAATCATGCAACTCTTTGATCTGCTTGATATCCATCCAACTGCGCAGCAGTTGATGACGTCACCTGTTGGGTGGCGCCTGGCCGCGAAGAAATCTCAACCGCGCCGGTTGGTTACGGTCCTGTGGTCCGACACCTGCCGGATTAAGGGTCGAACGCTATGAAGGTGGATCGTAGCTGTCCCATGTGCAATGGGAGATCTGACCCTGCTGCCTGTGCACAGCGCCGGGAAACTCGATTCTGAGGGGGCGAGCCATGCGCTAACCTTCGCACGCCAGGGGCAAAAGACAAGACCCCGGACCCCGGCCCTCGGACCCCGGCCCTCGCTGGTGCTTACCATGGTGGGCGTGCGCTTCCCGGCGCATCCAGCGCAGATCATGGCCAAGCTGACGCTGGGCTGCGGCGTGCCCCAGATCGTCGCGCCCGTCGTCGCCGGCGAATTGCCCGAGCTCACCGGCACCTTCAACGGCTCCCTGCTGATGGTGGCGAGCATCATGGCCCTAGGGCTCGGTTGCCTGCTGGCCATGGCGCGGGTGGCGGGGGGCGTAATGCGGGTAACCTGGGTTAGTACAAAACGGCGGAGAAGCGAAGCGCATCGGCCGTCCGAGCTGCAAGGGAGCACTTGCATTCGAGTGCCGCTGCGGTGGCGCGCTGGGTAAAGATCGGAGAAGCGAGGATGGAAATCACGGATCTTAGCGAACGAGACATCTGCACAAAGCACGTCGTCCCGGCGCTGACGGCTGCTGGCTGGTCCCAGCAGCAGTTCCGGGAAGAGGTGGGCCTGACCGCAGGCCGGGTGATGGTCCGCGGTAACCTTGCCTATCGGCTGCAGACAGTCGGCGTTAAGGGCGGCCCAAAGCGGGCGGACTTCGTACTCTATGCCCACGGCAACATTCCGTTGCTGGTCATTGAGGTCAAGCGCGCGGTTTTCGCTGTCGGCTACGGCATGCAGCAGGCGTTGGATTATGCGGAGATGCTCGACGCCCCGTTTGCCGCAAGCTGCAACGGGAAGACGCTGCTGCTGCATGATCGCACCGGCATCACCCAACCGGTTGAGCGTGAGTTGGCCATGGACGCCTTTCCGGCGTTCGACGACATCTGGGCCGTCTACCAACGGTGGAAGGGCATCGCGTCGTCGCCGCAGCGGCAACTCGTTGCTCAGCCCTACCACAGCGATGGCAGCGGCAAGGAGCCCCGTTACTACCAGCGCGTCGCCATCAACCGCACCATCGAGGCCGTCGTGCGCGGCCAGCAGCGCATCCTGCTGGTCATGGCCACCGGCACCGGCAAGACCTACACCGCGTTTCAGATCATCTGGCGACTCTGGAAGGCCAAGAAAAAGAAGCACATTCTGTTTCTCGCCGACCGCAATATCCTCATCGACCAGACCATCCAGCAGGACTTCGCACCCTTCGGCGAGGTGATGCACAAGATCGGCAACCCCACCGTCGAGCGCCGCTACGAGGTCTACCTCAGCCTCTACCAGGCGGTTACCGGCAACCGGGAGTGGAAGCAGATCTACCGCCAATTCCCGCCGGACTTCTTCGACCTGGTGGTCATCGACGAGTGC
>JBATTL010000477.1:0-27052 GCA_049670525.1 Thiohalocapsa sp.
GCGTAGGCGCGCCGCCGCGACCGTAGTATGGCAACGACCAGTGCGCATCGCTGGGTCCCGTGGTCAGTCGCGCGAGACGCGGTTCACGATGCGCCCTGATGCGTCCTGTATGTCGATCACCATCGGCATTTGCCCGAAGGCGTGGGAGGCGCATGACAGGCAGGGGTCGTAGCAGCGGATCACGGCTTCGACGCGATTCAGCATGCCTTCCTTCACATCGTTGCCGTCCACATAGGCGTCGGCCACCTGCTTGATGCTGCGGTTCATCGCGAGGTTGTTGTGGCCAGTGGCGATGATCAGGTCGACCCAAGTGATCAGGCCCTCGTCATCGATCTTGTAGTGATGCATCAGCGTGCCGCGCGGGGCTTCGGATACACCGATCCCTTCGTCGCGGTTGCCGCGAGCCCGAGCCCGGACGCGCGGATTCAGGATGTCCGGATCCTTGAGCAAGCGCTCCATGGACTCCAGCGCGAAAATGATCTCCACCAGCCTCGCGTAGTGGTAATGGAAGCTTGAGACGATGGGGCCGGAGTCCTCCTGCAGGGTGTGGAACTCGGCCAAAGCAACGTCGGCGAACGGTGTGCCGCAGGAATCAGCATTGTTCAGCCGTGCCAGCGGGCCAACGCGATAGATGCCCTTCGGATAGCCCATGGGCTTGTAGTACGGGAACTTCATGTACGAGTAGTCTTCGACCGCCTCGCCGATGATGCGCTTGTAATCCTTCGGCGGGACCATGTCCTCGACGATGCGACCCTGGGCGTCTTTGATCCGAAGCAGGCCGTCGTAGTGTTCCAGGTTGCCCTTGGGCGTGACCAAGCTCAGGAACATGGTCGGCATGGTGCCGAAGTGTGCGGCCTCATCCTTGAACTTCGGCACCAGGGTCTTGAAAAAGGCGAAGGTTTCCTTCGCGATCCGCAGGCCGTCCGGCATCATCGTCAGCATTGCCTGGCGCTTTTCCTCGGTTAGTGCCTCGTTGACGCCGCCGGGGACGACCCATGTGGGATGGATCTTCTTGCCGCCGAGGATCTCAATGACAGTCTGGCCGATTTGGCGCAGACGGATGCCGTTCTTGGCGAGCTGAGGATCCGACTGCATGACGCCGAAGATATTGCGCTTGACCGGATCAGAGTCCCAGCCCAGCAAGAGGTCCGGCGATGATAGGTGAAAGAAACTCAGCGCGTGGGATTGCACCAGCTGGCCAAGATTCATGATGCGGCGCAGCTTCTCCGCGGTCGGCGGAATGGTGACCGCGAGCAGGTCGTCGCAGGCCTTGTTCGACGACAGTAGATGGCTGACCGGGCAAATGCCGCAGGTGCGCGCGGTGAGCGCCGGCATCTCGCGGTAAGGGCGGCCCTCGCAGAACTTCTCGAAGCCGCGGAACTGGGTCAGGTGGAACTTGGCCTCCTCCACTTCACCGGTGTCTGCCAGTTGGAGCGTGATGCGGGCATGGCCCTCGATGCGGGTGACCGGTTCGATGCTGATGGTGCGACTCATGTTCGGAGGCCCCGTTGCGTTGGTCGAAGGTTGTAGAGCTGGTTCTGCGCGGGCGGCGGGTCAGTCGCTCGCGGGCTCGATGATGACTTGTCTTGCCGCTGCGGCGACGGCTGGATCAATCTCCGCGCGCAGGTGCAGATGGGCACCGGGTTCGATGCGGCCAGCGCGGGCCAGCGTCAATGCCTGCAGGCTCTCGGTGCCGTCGGCGCTGCGCAGTCGCAGCCTGATCGGTACTTCCTGGCCAGCCCGGTTCCAGCGCCTCGGCTCCTTGAGCGGTGCGGTGATCTCCAGCAACAGGTCGACCTTGCCTCGGCTGCGATCGAACTCCTTGTAGGACATTCGCAGCGCGTTGTCGGCGACGCCGTCGTCTATGCTCCAGACAACGCCGCCCGCGTCACCAGCAGCGTCTGCGGTGGCGCTGGTCCCGGCGCCGCCCTGGTCAGCGGTGATGGCGCGACGTTCCAAGGCCTCGACCCGGCTGCTCAAGGTGCGTAGCTGGGCCTCGAGCTGCTGCACGCGCTCCCGGAGTTGCTGTTCCGTGTCCGCCATCAAAGGCTGCGCGATGCCGAGCGTGATGAGCGTCACCGCAGACCAGATACCTGGACGACGCATGGTCGGGCGGATCACTGCCGGGCGGTTCACAGGTGCGGGGATCACGGCTGGGCCGGTCGTCAGGCGCCGAAGCGTGTGACCTGGCTCGGATCCGGGGTGCGCCCGGCGATCAATTCGCTCAGCACATAGTAGATGGAATCGGCGTGCGGCGGACAGCCGGGCACGAAGATATCCACGTCGACGACGCCGTGAATCGGCCGGACGGTCTCCAGCAGTTTGGGTAAGCCCTCGGTCGGGATCTGCGGATTGAGGTCGACGTTATCGCGAAAGGCGCGTTCGATAACGTCGTCGAGCTTGAACGGGTTGCGCATGGCCGGGACATTGCCGCTGACGGCGCAATCGCCGAGGCTTATCAGCAGCTTGCAGTGCTTGCGGAATTCGTGCGCCTTGTGCAGATCCTCTTCGTTGCTGATGGAACCCTCAAGGATGCCCAGGTCCACCTGCTTCGGCAGGCTTTTGCTGTCTACCAGCGGGCTGTAGACGATGTCGATCTGGGCCGCCAGGTCGACCAGCCGTTCGTCCATATCCAGGAACGACATGTGGCATCCGGAGCAGCCGTCGAGCCAGGTGGTGGCGACTGTGATCTTTGGGGTCACCTTGGGGGGCATGTCGGTCGTTGCGGTTGCGCTCATCGGATGTGTCTCCGGCGGGCCAAAATAGGCAGGAAGTGTTGGTCTTTGACCATCTCTCCCACGGAAGTGCCCTGTTTCACCAAGGCGCCCGTCGGGCAGACTTGCACGCACTTGCCGCAACTGGTGCAAGTGTCGCTATCGCCCCAGGGACGGGCGAGGTCGGTGATGACCTTGCAGTCGCTACCGCGGCCCATGACATCCCACGTGTGCGCGCCCTCGATCTCGTCGCAGACGCGCACGCAGCGGGTGCATAGCACGCAGCGATTGTGGTCGACTCGAAACATTTCGTGGCTGCTGTCCACCGCATAGCCCGAGTTCCGATAGGGCATGCGCACGTGGTCGACGCCGCAGCTCTGCGCAAGCCATTGCAGCTCGCAGTGGCCGTTGGAGACGCAGACCGAACAGACGTGGTTGCGCTCGGCGAACAGCAGTTCGACGAGGGTGCGGCGGTAGCGCTGCAGTTTCTCGGTGTTGGTCTGGATCTCCATGCCTTCCGCTACTCTTGTCGAGCAGGCCGCTAGCAGCCTGTCTTGCCCGGAGACTTCCACCATACAGAGTCGGCAGGCGCCGACGGTCGACAGCCCGTCCATCCAGCACAGGCTCGGGATTGGGATCTTGTGCTCGCGGCAGATCTCGATGATGGTCTCGTCCTCGCGTGCGGAAAGGTCTTGGTCGTCGATCTTGAGCGTGACGACGCGAACACTGGGCTGCGGGGCGGGTAGGGGCATCGGTGGCTCCTTAAGTGAATTCGCGGTTTTGTTTGGTGGAGCAGGTGCCGTTCTTCCGCTGGTCAGGATGGCCGATAGATCAGCGTGTCCCCAAGGGGATCCCGATCAGCCGAGCTTTTGTTCGTACTCCTCACGGAAATAACGCAAGGTGCTCATGACCGGGTTCGGTGCCGTTTGACCCAGGCCGCACAGGCTCGTGGCCTGTACCACCTCGCAGAGTTCCTCCAGCAGCGAAAGGTCGGCATAGGTGCCCTCAGACTTTGCGATTTTGTCGAGCAGCTTGTGCATCTGCTGGGTGCCGGTGCGGCAGGGCACACACTTGCCGCATGACTCGTCCATGCAGAACTCCATGAAGTAGCGGGCCACGTCCACCATGCTGGAGGTCTCGTCCATCACGATCAGACCGCCGGAGCCCATGATGGTGCCCAGGGTCTTGAGGCTGTCGTAGTCTACGGCGATGTCCAGATGCTGCTCGGGTACGCAGCCGCCGGACGGGCCGCCGGTCTGCACCGCCTTGAACTTTCTCCCGCCGGGGATGCCGCCGCCGATGACTTCGATGATCTCGCGCAGCGAGATGCCCATGTCCACTTCGATCAACCCGCCGTTGACGATATTGCCCGCCAGTGCGAACACCTTGGTGCCTTTGGATCCGTCCGTACCGATCGACGCGAACCAGTCACCTCCCTCGCGGATGATCGGCGCGATGTTGGCATAGGTCTCGACGTTGTTGATTAGCGTTGGATGGCCCCAGAGTCCGGACTCGGCCGGGTAGGGCGGACGTGGGCGGGGCTGACCGCGGCCACCCTCGATGGATGCCATCAGTGCCGTTTCTTCGCCACAGACGAAGGCGCCAGCGCCGAGCCTGATCTCGATGTCGAAATTGAACTGCGTCTCGCAGATGTGGTGGCCCAGAAAGCCCTGTCGCTTGGCCATGCGGATCGCTGTTTTGATTCGCTCTACCGCGAGCGGATATTCGGCGCGAACATAGACGTAAGCCTTGTTCGCGCCGATCGCATAGGCCGCGATGGCCATGCCTTCGAGCATGCGATGGGGGTCGGACTCGAGAATCGCGCGGTCCATGAACGCGCCCGGGTCACCCTCGTCGGCATTGCAGATCACGTACTTTTGCGTCGCCGGCATCTTGGCGACCGTGGACCATTTCAGGCCAGTCGGATAGCCGCCGCCGCCGCGTCCGCGTAGTCCGCTGGCGGTGACTTGAGCGACCACATCTGCGGGGGTCATCTCCGTGAGGGCCTGCACCATTGCCGAGTAGCCGCCGACGGCCACATAGTCATCGAAGCTGTCCGGGTCGATGATGCCGGAGTTCTCTCGGACGATCCAGCGTTGACGGGTGAAGAAGGGTTGAGCGCTGGGGCAAAGCAGCCGCTCGACCGGCGGGCCTTTAACGCTCGCCATGACATCGGGTGCATCGTCGACGGTAACTGCGCGGTAGATAGTCGACTCGCGCAGGTCTGCGCCCGGGCTCGCAACTCCCACCATAGGGCCGACCGAGCACAAGCCCATGCAGCCGACCCCCTTAACCTTGCAGGCGTCGCCATGCTCGGCTCCGCAGCGCTTGACAAGCGCGTCGAGGACCTCGGGCGCGCCGGATGAGTGGCAGGCGGTGGCCATGCAGACACGCACCTCGACGTCGACGTTTTCCGTCTGGGATCGATACTCGCGCGCTAGGTCTTCGAGGTCGTCCAGATTCATTCTGCGATCTCCTCTTCGATACGTGCGACGAGCTGTTCCGCGCCGAGTTTTCCGATGACGTTGCCATCCAGGACCACTGCCGGAGCCAGACCGCAGGCACCGACACAGCGTGCGGACAGGACCGATAGAGCCTTGTCTTCGGTTGTCTCGCCCGGGTTCACGTCGAAGCGCTGCTGGATACCTTCGACAAGCCCTCCGGCCCCTTTGATGTAGCAGGCCGTGCCGGTGCAGACCACGCAGGCGTGGCGCCCCTGAGGTTTGAGCATGAAGAGATGGTAGAAGGTCGCTACACCGTAGACCTTGCTCAGCGGAAGATCCAACGAGTCGGCGACGAAGGTCATGGCTTCCTCGTCGAGAAATCCGAATGCGTCTTGAACACCGTGCAGCGCCTCAATGAGCGCATGTTCGGCGTAGCCGTTGCGCCGCATTGTCGCGTTGACCAATTTCCAACGTTTGTCACTGCTGGGGAGATCGGGTCGAGCTCGCTGCATCCTTAATATTGCCCCGTTGGTGTGTTTGAGTTGGCGGCTCGGCGCATTCTAGCGTTATTAAAACGCGCTTCGGTGTTCTGTCGACATTAAGATTTGATGACGAAGCGCGAAGCCCAGAAGCTAACGATGGGATCGCTGACCCCAATGTAACGCGCGCATCTGTCTGAGCGAGCGTCGCCGCATTTCTTTCGAGCATTGGCGCGGGGTTATACTGTCCTCACCCGCCGATCTGCGTGGCCGTCTCCAATCCTCCGTCCGTATCCAGCCGTTAGGGTCTGCCGCAGTCGTCAAACCATGAATCATAGTCAGCCGAAAGCGAAGCGCCGGCGGGGTATTTACCTGCTGCCGAACCTGTTTACGACAGCAGCCCTGTTCGCGGGCTTCTACGCCATTCTTTCGGCCAACGCCGGGCGTTTCGAAGCGGCGGCGCTCGGCATCTTCGCGGCCATGCTGCTCGATGGCTTTGACGGCCGCGTGGCGAGATTGACCAATACCCAGACCGACTTTGGCGCCGAGTACGACAGTCTGGCGGACATGGTTTCCTTCGGTGTCGCACCAGCGCTGGTGGCCTACGAATGGGGCCTTGGCGGGCTCGGAAAGCTGGGTTGGCTGGCGGCCTTCGTCTATGCGGCGGGGGCTGCCCTGCGTCTCGCCCGCTTCAACACGCAGATCGGCGTAGCGGACAAGCGCTACTTCCAGGGACTCGCGAGCCCGGCCGCGGCAGCCATTATCGCGGGCAGCGTTTGGATCGGTCACGACAACGGCATCGATGGCAGCGACGTGAGCCTGATTCTGGCGTTGTTGACGGCGGGCGCTGGCCTGCTAATGGTCAGCAATTTCCGCTACCACAGCTTCAAGGTGCTCGATCTTCACGGACGGGTGCCTTTCATCGTCATGGTCGTGGTCATGCTCGGTTTCGCGCTGGTGGTTCTGGACCCCCCCATCGTGCTTTTCCTCCTGTCGCTCGCCTATGCCACCTCTGGTCCCGTGTTCACCTTGGTCCGTCTGCGACAGCGTCGCAGCCAGCGTCGGCGCGAGGGTAGTCCACGTCACTAGAGCGAGTGTGACCAAACCGCTTGAGCTGGATTATCGAGCCCAGTGTGCGGCGCATTCGCGACGTCGGAGATTTCTGTGCGATTGCGTTCCGTCATTATCCGGCCCCCGGGTGTCGCGTAGGGTGAAACGCGTCAGCCGCGAGTCGGTCGGAGTTTCCACGCGGTCAGGAGTAGGTCCCCGAATGCGTCGCAATTCGCTCCGCGTCGGTCGTGCGTTCATCGCCGTCACGCTGTTGCTTTCTTTGTTGCCGCCCGCGTCGATCGCTGTCTCGATTCTGACGGACGAGGCTGAACGGGACGGGATCGCTACGGCAGGAAGTGCTGAATGTATGCGCTGTCATTGGATGGAGACGATGGCCTATCGCGACAGCGAGACGGGAAAGATCGTCGATCTATCCATCGGCCGTGAAGCCTACCGGCACTCGGTGCATGCGGGACTCGCCTGCGCCGACTGTCACGCTCGCGCCTACAAGCACTACCCGCATCGGGCCAGCAGTGCCGACGAGGCACTGACCTGTGTCGGCTGCCATGCCGAGCGTCGCGACGACGGCGCCGCCGACTTGGCAGAAATCGACCTGGAATACGAGCATAGCGTGCATGCGCAGCAGGCGACCAACCGGTTCGATTGCTTCTCCTGTCACAACCCCCATCGGTTTCATCCGGTCGCCGACGCGGCGCCCGTCGCCGAGGTGGTCGCTGCCAACAACGGCCTCTGTCTCGACTGTCACACCGAACTCGAATCGCCGGTGCCGCGCGGCCATGATTGGCTGCCGCGTCCCCGCGCGCATTGGGCCGCGGTACGCTGCATCGATTGCCACACTCCGCTGGAGGGGCGCGACCTGTATGCGCCGTCTCACCTGCTGCTCGGTGCGGCGGAGAGCAATCGCAACTGCGTCGAATGCCACAGCAAGGGCTCAGTGCTGCTCGCCCAACTTTATAACCATCGCGTCGAGCAAGAACGCGAGGAGAAGGGCTTTCTGTCTCAGGCCCTGTACAACGATGCCTACATCGTCGGCATGAGTCGCAGCCCGCTGATGGATCGGGTTGGGCTCGCGGTGGCGGGCATGCTGCTGATCGGCATCACGGCCCACGGCTTCGGGCGCTACCTGGCCCAGAAGCGTCGACGGGAATCCCAATGAGCGCGCTGTATCTGTATCCGTTATGGCTGCGGGCCTGGCACTGGCTCAACGCGGTGTTGTTCTTGACGTCGCTTGCGACCGGCATCGCGATGCATTTCAGTCTCGGTTGGCTGATCCCGTTCGATCTTGCCGTGCCTTCGCACAACGCGAGCGGGGTCCTGTTGACCGTCTCCTGGATCGCGTTCCTGATCGGTAATCTGATCGGCGGCAATGGCAAGCACTATCTGGTGAATCTCCGGACATTGCCGAGGGATCTCTTCGAGCAGGCGCGCTATTACGCCTACGGCATCTTCGTCGATGCCCCGCATCCGTTTCAGGTCAGCGCCGAGCACAAGCTGAACGCCTTGCAGACGCTCAGCTATATCGGCGCCATGTACGGTCTGATGCCGCTGTTGATCGCAAGCGGCTGGGCCTTCCTGCTGTCGGTCTATCTCCCGGAGACGTTGTTTGGTTTCGGCACGGTCTGGATTGTTGCAATGGCCCACCTGCTGCTCAGCTGGTTGATGCTGCTGTTCCTGATCGTGCACGGCTACATCATCACCACCGGTGAGACGCCGACGACCAATCTCAAGGCAATGATCACCGGCTGGCACCAGGAGGGTACCTAGGGCTATCGGCCTCGGCAGGTCTGATACCCAGCCATCCCGGGCTGCGGCAGCAATCTCGAATCCGGCCATCCAAACCCATGAACAGTTCCGCCCAAGTAGCCAAGTTCCGCCGCTGGGTAGTAATCCTACTCGTGCTGCTGACAGTGCCGTATCTGCTCTACAAGCTTGTCTATCCGCTGGTGTTCGACAGCTACACCGGTGTTACCAATGCCAAGCTCGACTATGACAGCAGTGTCGAACTCACCGAGGCCGAGTTCGATCAGCTCGCGTTGGACATCACGGAACAGGGGCGGCGCGAGCGCGCCGCCGCGACGGTGAATCCGGATCAGGACGGCTTCGCCCGCGAGGTGAAGATCGAGATGCTGATGAATACCCGATCGTCTATGGAGGATGTCGACTATGTTCACATCAAGTACTTCCGTGACGCGGGTATTCGTAGGTATCAAGGGCCCGAGACCTGCCTGGCCTGCCATGTGACGATTCAGGTCGAGCACGGCGACGGCAGTCTATCCACGGTCGACACACTGGACGACATCGTCAATTCGGTGCACTTCAAGTTCCAGAGCGCCGGCGGCGGCTTCTCGACCTTTGGCTACGACGGCCGCCGCGTAAACGCCGAGGGCAGCCGGCGGATCCCGATCGGCAAGATCAACCGCGCCTGCGGTATTCCGGGCAGTTTCTCTTGGACCGGCTGGGCGGCGTTGGTCAAGACTCGCCCCCATGGCGACTCGGGGGCGCATCCGGATGCCGCTGCCGGCGAGGACGTCGTGCTCCGCAGCGAGGGCTGCGGTCAGTGCCATATCGGTGGCAACTATCAACCGGCCACCGAAATGATGATGCCGGTCGGTGACGTGCCGGATGTCGCCAAGCACGGCATCGACTGTCTGATCTGTCATTCTGACCGCTACGACATGAACCAGCGCTATGTGATCGAGGACCGGCATGGCCTGCGCTGGAATCAGGACCGCAGCATGCGTGCCGCGCTCAGTGTCGGGCGCACGTCGACGGAAAACTGCCTGCGCTGCCATCAGCACAACATGGGTGGGGATGCCTATGCACATAATGCGGCGGCGCAGAGTCTCGGCCTGAAGCATCAGCGACTGCTGCATACCGGCGCCAAGCGCGGCAATCCCTTTAGTCCGCAGCACGACGTCCACGCTGCGGCGAACCTGCAATGTACCGACTGCCATGTGCCGGAGGGTCATAAGATCCCGCGTGGCCGGATGGGCGTCGATTTGGTCGCCACGGATCTGCCGGACAAGGAGGTTTCGTGCGAGACCTGCCACTCGACGGCCCCGCACAACGCCTCCGAGCATCGAGCCTTACTGAACGGTCACATCGCGCGGATCGCCTGTGAGACATGCCACATCAAGCAGCTCGAAGACAATAACGTTGTCTTGCGTGATTGGGTACATCCAACCTGGGACGAGGAGGCAGGCGTTTGGGAGCCGACCGATATCTATCGCTCCGGCGAGCCCGGCAAGGGACTGATCTATCTCTGGTTCAACGGCAACGGCACCTTCCTGGCAAATGCTCTTGGCAGCAACCCGGAGGGCGACGGCAGTTACGACCCGCTGATGCGTCAGATGGTGGAGATCACCGACCCCGAGATCCTGGGCGCGGTCCGCGTGCGGGCCGAGAAACTGGCCGAGCGCTACCCGGACATTGATGTGGACCGCTATGTCGAAGTCGCCACACGTCCGCTGACGCAGCTGAGCCCCGAGATGCTCGCCAAGCGGCGCAAGATGATCGACGCGAACCTGAAGCAGGCGATGGCCGACGGCAAGAGCCGCATCTATCCGTTCAAGCCGTTCAACGCGATGATGTTCGAGGACATGGGCAATCAGGGGCCGTTCGGTGCGATGATCCTACCCTTCGACTACGCCACCTACTACGAAACCGGCAACGCCGAGGCCGCGATGGTCAAGGCCGTCGAGGACCCGATCGTCCGGCGCATGTACCAGGAGCCGTTCAAGCTCTACATGATGGACGAGTTCATGGCCTACTTCGGCGTCGAAGGCGGCTGGAAGACCGAGTATCCCATCGCCGCCGACGGCAGCACCCACAATGTCGAGCCGCACTGGATGCGTCAGATGGGCACGCTGATGATCAACCACGGTATCCAACGCGCCGGCCATGAGTGCAAGAACTGTCATGCGCCCGACGGCTTCCTCGACTACGCCGCGCTCGGCTATCCGCGGGAGCGCGTCGCCGAGCTGCAGTCGATGGACATTGTCGAAGAGATCGACGACTAGGCCGTGCTTGCGATGCCGGCGTCGCGATGGCGTGGAGACTTGACGAAGGGCCGGCCGGTGCGGGCGCTTCCCCCGTTGGTTGTCGGTCAATCCCTGTCACGCACCGAGCCGCGCAGCCGCTTGGTACGGGATCTCTGCTTTTTTGCGTCGACGCGACGCGCCTTGGCGGCTCGTGAAGGCCTGGTGGGTCGCCGTGTCTTTGGGACCTGGCTTGCCTGGCGAATCAGGTCGGTCAGGCGTTCCAAAGCGTCTGCGCGGTTGCGTTCGCGGGTGCGGTGCCGGTGGGCGTGGATCGTCAGCACGCCGTCTTTGTCGACGCGGCTACCACCCAGCTTGAGCAGGCGGCTGCGCACCTGCGGCGGCAGCCTCGGTGAGTGGCGCACGTTGAAACTGAGCTGAACCGCGGTCGCGACCTTGTTGACGTTCTGTCCGCCGGGTCCCGGGGCACGTACGAAGCGTTCGCTGAGTTCGTCCTCGTCGATCTGGATGCTTGGCGTGATCTGGATCATGTCGTCGCCCGTTGGACGGGGCTGCTGGTATGGGAATCGGGAGCCGGTTGGGGGGGGATCGCACTCAGGGAAGCGCTTTTTTATCGGCCATCCGTGGACCGCGCGGGGGAGGCCATGAACCAGCGTTCCCTTCGGGTATCACCCCAACTCTCCCGCCTCCAGCAGCGCGTCGAGGTGGCGGGCCACGGATTCGTCCCGGTTGCTGCCGATGGTCTTCAGCGCCGGAAGGTCCGCTTTCAGGCGCGGGTCGGCGTTTTCCATGAGCAGCGCCTCGCCTTGCCCATTTCCCACCAGGCTCAGCATCTCCAGATCATTGAGTCCGTCACCGAAGCAAATGACGTCGGCCGGGGACAGCCCCCGGTCCTCAAGCAGCATCCCCAGCGCGGCGCCCTTGGTCACGCCGACGGCCATGATCTCGAGCGTCTGCGGCAGTGCGAAGGTCGTGCCAAGCCGGTCGCCAGCGCGCTCCAGGATCGCGGCCTCCAGTGTTACCAATTGCTCGTGCTCGCCGAAGAAAAAGATCTTCAGCACGTCCAGTTCGCCAAGATTGCCGAAGTCCACCAGCTGATAGCGGAAGCCGGACTCCTGATGGTAACTAAGCAGGTCGGGTTCAGCCTTCTCGACCAGCCAAGCGTTGGTCAGAAATACATTGGTGTGTACCGATGCGAAAAGCGGATCGCGCAGCAGGAAGTCGACGGTCTCACGGTCGATGCACCGGGATTTCATGAGTCGGCCCTGGCCGTCGTTGACGGCGGCACCATTGCAGGTGATCAAGCAGCCGTCGGAGTCGAGTTGTGCGGATATCGCGCGGACGTCCATGAAGTGCCGGCCCGAGGCGAGGATCAGCTCGATGCCCGCCGCGTGCAGCCTGGCCAATACCGCGCGCGTATAATTTCCGAGGCGGTGATCCGGTCCGAGCAGCGTGCCGTCGAGGTCGGAAACGACGAGCTTGTACATCGGTACATCCTTTGTCTTTAATACTGCAGCATCGGCAAACGCAATGCCGGAGTCTAGGCTGAGCGCGGTCGACGCGCCACCCGGCACGTTGTCTTTTATCGCGTTTGCTCAGGCAGTATCGGGGCGATAAATGCTTTTCCATCCAAAGCAATCAACACAGGCGCGGCGAGGCGCTGGGTTTGCTCCGACGCTGGGTTTCCGGCAGCACTGGCCGCCGATGGCTTTGTGGGTTTTTGATATGAGGCCCCTGCGCTGGCACGCTGTCCTTTTCGGAGTCTTGCTGTTGGCGGCCGGTTGTAATGGCGGCGCTGGTCCAGAAGTCGTCAGTCTGCGGGGCGCGACTATGGGTACGACCTACAGTATCCAGTTGGTCGACTTACCGCGCTCCCTGACCGGCCCCGGGGTACAGCAACGTGTCAACGCCGTGCTGGCGGGCGTCAACGACCTGATGTCGACCTATCAGGCGGATTCGGAGTTGTCACGTTTCAATGCCAGCCCGTCGACGGACTGGTTTCCGGTCTCGATGGAGCTGGTGAGCGTTGTCGCGGAGGCTCAGGCCATCAGTTCCGCCAGCGGCGGCGCCTTCGACGTCACGGTCGGCCCGCTGGTCAATCTCTGGGGCTTCGGTCCCGAGCTGAAGGCCGATCAGTTGCCGACGCAAGTGGAGATTGACGCGGCGCTCGCTAGGACCGGCCACGACAAACTGCGGATGCGGTTCGATCCGCCATCGCTGCGCAAAGATCGGCCCGATCTTTATGTGGATCTCTCGGGCATCGCCAAGGGTTATGGCGTCGATCGGGTCATGGATCTACTGGCGCGGGAGGGGATCGCGAACGCCTTGGTCGAGATTGGCGGTGAAGTTTACGGACACGGCCAGAAGCCGCAAGGAGAGCCCTGGCAGATCGCCGTGGAGCGCCCGGAGATCGACGCCCGGCGCGTGTTCCGTGTCATCCCGCTACGCAACTTGGGGATGGCCACGTCCGGCGATTATCGTAACTTTTTCCAACTGGGCGGCAGGCGCTACTCGCACAGCATTGATCCCGTCACGGGACGGCCGGTGGAGCACAGCCTGGCATCTGTGACGGTATTGGCGGAGTCGACGATGCGGGCCGACGCCTGGGCGACCGCCTTGTTGGTGCTCGGTCCGGAGCGTGGGTTGGCGCTGGCGAAGGCGCGAGGGCTGGCAGCGCTGATGATCGGCCGCGAAGGTAAGGACTTGAGTGCGCGTTCAACCGCCGCGTTTGACGCGGTTGCGGATCAGTGACCGGGGAGCGCCTTTGTCGTTCCCCGGAGTTGCGCCGGACAAGGGCTGGTGTCGAAGCCGCAGCACCGCTTCCTGCGGTGTGACCCCTAGACGGAACTCGGTGCGGACCGAGTGAGTTGCCCTAATCTCGAACCACTCCCGTCACGCCCAGTGGTTCGCTAGTCGTCGCTCGCGCGCTGGTAGTCCGCCGCAAGCCGGTGCTGGATATTGGCAGGTACGGGGGCGTAGTGACTGAGCTCGATGGCGTAGGTGCCTTCGCCGCCGGTCAGGGATTTTAGCCGCGACTCGTAACCTTCCAACTCCGCCAGCGGCGCCTCGCCCTCGATGACGATACGACCGCCGCTCTTGGTCTCGCTGCCGTTGATGTGCCCGCGTCGGCCGGATAGATCGCCGGCAAGATCGCCCATGGCGCTGTCCTGCGCGGTGATGCGGATCGTGACGATGGGCTCGAGGATGGCTGGTTTGGCCTTATCGATGGCCTCGATGAAGGCCCTTTTGCCGGCGGTGGCGAAGGCGATGTCCTTGGAATCCACCGGGTGAGATTTGCCGTCGTAGACGGTGACCCGCACGTCTTGTAGCGGATAGCCGGCGATGGCGCCTTCCTCGAGCACCTGCCGCACGCCTTTTTCGATCGAGGGGATGAACTGGTTCGGGATGCAGCCGCCGACCGTAGCATCGACGAACTCGAAGCCGCCATCCTGTTCCATCGGCTCGACGCGCAGCCAGACCTCGCCGAACTGACCGGCGCCTCCGGTCTGCTTTTTGTGTCGGTGGTGCCCATCGGCCTTGGCGGTGATGGTCTCCCGATAGGGAATGCTCGGCGGATGCGTCTCGATATCGACGTGGAACTGCTCGGACAGCCTGCGCATCAGTACCTTCAGGTGCAGCTCCCCGAGGGCGCGCATTACGGTCTCGTTGGCCGAGGCGTTGTGCTCGACGTGGAAGCAGGGGTCCTCTGATTCGAGCTTGTGCAGCGCATCGGTCAGTTTCTGCTCGTCGCCGCGCTTGGCCACGTTAACCGCAAGACCGAACAGCGGCACGGGACACTCGATGCTGTTGAGGTGGAAATGGTCTTCATCGTGGGAATCGTGCAGCACGGCATCGAAGTGAATGTCGTCCACCCGCGACACGGCCAGGATGTCGCCGGGGACCCCTTCGCTGATCTCGTTCAGCTCGGCGCCGTGGACGCGGTAAAGATGATTGATCTTGAAAGGCTTGCGTGCGTCGCCGATGAACAGCTGCGTATTCGGCGTGACACGTCCTTGATGCACGCGGAAGATACTGATGCGGCCGCGGAACGGGTCATTGATTATCTTAAACACATGGGCAATGGCGTGCTGCGACGGGTCCGGGTTGACCTGGACCGGCTTCATGTTCGCGCCCTCGCCTTTCATAAACGGTGGCGGATTGCCCTCAGACGGATTCGGCATCAGCCGCACCAGAATTTCCAGCAGCTCCGGTATGCCGGCGCCGGTTTCGGCCGAGCAGAAGCAGACCGGGACCAGATGTCCCTCCCGCAACGCGGTCTCGAACGGATCATGAAGTTGCTCGGGCTGAAGCTCCTCGCCCTGTTCGAGATAAAGCTCCATCAGACCCTCGTCCACTTCGACCACCTGATCGAGGATCTGGCGATGGGCCTCCTCCACGGACGAGAAATCCGCCCCGTCACCCGAGGGTGTGAAGAAGCAGTCGATGACGCGCCCACCACCGTCCGCGGGCAGGTTGATCGGCAGGCATTCCGGGCCGAAAGTCTCCTTGAGCTGTGTCGTCAAATCCGCCAGGTCGACGTCGGGGGCGTCGATGTGGTTGACGATGATCATGCGGCACAGGTTTCGGTTGTCTGCGGCCTTCCACTGGCGCAGTGTCATCGGCTCGGTGCCGCGCGCGGCGTTGATGACGATGGCGGCGGTTTCAACGGCGCTGAGCGTCGACAGCGCGCGACCGAGGAAGTCTGGAAAACCGGGGGTGTCGATCAGATTGATGTGCTTGCCATGCGTCGTGAAGCCGGTGATGCCGACGTCCAGGGAGTGTTGTAGGTCCTTCTCCATGTCGTCGTAATCGCAGACCGTCGTGCCCCTGGCAACGCTGCCGGATTCAGGGATTGCGCCGGCGCCGGCGAGCAATGCCTCGACCAAGGTCGTCTTGCCCGCACCCGCGTGGCCGACGAGGGCAATGTTGCGGATGTCCTCCGCGTTGTATTCAGACATGGAAGCCCCTTTTTGATTGGCGGTTTCGCTTGGTAATACGCCGCGCAGTTTCGCGGCCGTCGTGAAATCACCGAACACCTAAGCACAACCCGCCGGACAGAAGACCCGGCCAGGTTGAGCCTTGCCAAGAGACACAGTCCCCTCGATGGGCTGGTATCCGACGATCGCATCTCTGGACGCCAGCGGCACCCAGCATAGGGCCGCTGCAGACCAGCATCCCCTCAAAAGCCGAAAAGTATACCGTAACGCGTTTGCTGTGGGCGGTGCGCGGTTCTGCTAATCGGCACGCCTTGTGCTTTGCATCAGGTTAGGAATTAACGGAGGGATTTGCCGGTCTCCTTGGCGCGAGTTCCCTCACAGCGTTCGAGCCGCTCCGGCGGTCCTACACGCAGCGGTTCTTGTCAGTGCTGTCGGCACCGATCTTCGTGTCGAATCGGGGTTCATCAGCACATCGACCTGAGCGCCGCGACGACTTCGCCTTGGGGGACACCTTCAAATCGGCGATCCTGGCCGCGAATCAGCACCGAAAGCGCCCCATAGTGAACAATCGGGCGATTTCCGTAATCCTTCGTTTTCCGCGGCGTAGACGACTGACAAAGGCGAGCGATCCTTCGGCTCCCACCAAAAACGCGATAGACCCGCGTATTCGATGATTCAGATGCTTATCATCTGGTCGACGCGGTCTCAAGCGTCCGCGGGGCTGCGGTCGCCGCCCCTGAGCCGCCACGCAATCATTTCGTTCCGGAGCTGTTTTCGATGTTGGACGCCGTCGTTTGGATTACCGTTGCCTTCGCCCTAGGTATCTTGGCACGTCAGGTTGGGTTGCCGCCGCTCGTGGGCTATCTGTTGGCTGGTTTCGGCTTGCATGTCGCGGGCGTTGGCGAGAATGCGTTGATCGACCAGCTCTCCAGCCTGGGCGTGACGCTACTTCTCTTCACCATCGGTCTGAAACTCAAGCTCAAGAGCTTGGCGGCACCGCATGTCTGGGGCGCGGCGAGCCTCCATATGATCGGTGTCGTCGCGGTGTTTGTGCCACTGCTGTTGGCATTCGGCAAGCTCGGTTTGCCTCAGCTCGTGGACATCGATATCGGCGCCGCGCTGCTGCTTGCGTTTGCCTTCAGCTTCTCGAGCACTGTATTCGCCGTGAAGGTGCTGGAGGACAAGGGGGAGATGGGATCGCTGTACGGTACCGTCGCCATCGGCATTCTGATCATGCAGGATTTGGCAGCGGTGCTCTTTCTCGCGGTCTCGGCCGGTAAGGTACCGACTCTTTGGGCGCTGCTGCTGTTTCTGCTGATCCCGTTGCGCCGCGGCGTCTTCTGGCTTCTGGAGAGAGCTGGCCACGGCGAGTTGCTGCTGCTGTTCGGACTGATGGTTGGTATCGGTGGCGCGCAGCTGTTTGAGTCGGTCCATGTAAAGGGCGACTTGGGCGCACTGCTGCTCGGTGTGCTGATCGCTTCTCATTCCAAGGCTGACGAATTATCCAGGGTGCTGCTCGGTTTGAAGGACCTCTTCTTGGTCGGGTTCTTCCTCAATATCGGACTCGGCGGGGTGCCCGGGCCGGATACGATACCGCTGGTATTGCTGCTTCTGGCCCTGCTCTTCTTCAAGGGATTCTTGTTTGAGCAATTGCTGCTCGCGTTCCGTTTGCGGGCGCGCACGGCCTTTCTGGGGAGTCTGACATTGGCCAATTACAGTGAGTTCGGGCTAATTGTCGCGGCCGTTGCCGCCAACAACGGGTGGATGCCCAGTCAGTGGCTCGGCATCATCGCGCTGGTCCTTGCATTGTCCTTCGTTGCCGCATCGCCGCTGAATGCGCGCTCGCACTCGCTTTATGAGCTCTTCAGCCCAAGGCTGCGACGCCAGGAGCGCAGGGCGCGTATTGCCGCGGAGCGAGAAATCGATCCGGGCGATGCCGACGCGATGATCGTGGGTATGGGGCGGGTCGGCACGGGCGCTTACGACGCGCTGAAGCAGGTCAACGGGCGCAACCCGGTTGGTGTGGATGCAGACCCCGACTCCGTTTCGCGGCATGCGGCGGCCGGTCGATACGTCGTGCATGGTAGTGCTACAGACGCCGACTTCTGGCACCGGCTCCACCTGGACGATGGCCATGTAAAACTCGTCCTCCTGGCCATGCCTAAGATGTCCGAGAATGTCTTTGCCGCGGTGCACCTGATCAAGGAGGGCTTTCAGGGCACCATTGGAGCGGTTGCCGAGTATCCGGAAGACGAGCAGCTATTGCGGGATGCGGGCGTGCACCAGGTGTTCAATCTCTACGCTGAGGCTGGTGCCGGTTTCGCGCAGCATGTCTGCAACGACCTGATGCGTGAGGCTGCGACCTGAACTAAGGCGATTTCTGTCAATCGCCTAAGATGGGGCTCTTTCGGTTACTCACCGATATTTGGACTCGGCTCTTACCCCAGGTTTTCCAGCCAAGCCGGTGCAGGGAAATCTGGTCCGCAGGACGAGCAGGCGAAAAAAAAAGCGGCCAAAGTTGGCCGCCAAAGGACGCACAGCTAGGGACTGATTCGACTGCCGCAGCGTCGCGCGACAACCTGAAGATTCCTGCTTGGCTGAAGCCGCGCTGGTTTTTTGTCGGGGACTAAGACGAAAAAGTGATCTGTTCGACAAATCTGATTGTAGCTTAGGCTCCTACAGGCGACGAGGGGAGTCCTGCTCGTCGGACGCGCTGCCGCGTTCGTCGGTTGCGGACACAGCCTGGTGTCCTCTGTCGCGGTATGGAATGGCGGGGAAACGCTTCGAAATTCTGTATCGAAGTCATATAAGCCAACGGTTCTGGACCCAGATGTCCCTCCGTTCTACAAGAAAAGTCAGTCATAAAGGAAGGCTAGACATCGCGTCCATGCAGCGCGACTCACAGAAAAATGCTCCGTTCGTGGCGTCATTGTTGTACACATACTGTAGCGCATTATTCCAGGCGTGCAAGTTTTCGACTGATTGCCGACCAGAACTGGCCACTTGCCCAGGATCTGCTTGGGGTTCGCGCTTGCGATTCTGAAATCCGGCAATGTCTGCCCGTCTTACAAGGATCATAGAATAAGACCCGCTGTCGACTTGACATAATCTGTATCCGGTACTACTTTACATAACGCAGGTGCTCGCTGAGGCCTGCAATGAACGCGGTTCGTAAGAACGCACTTTGCACATGTTGCTCAACTGGAGGATATGTCCATGACGACGATCGATTTCTCGCCACTGTTCCGGTCAATGATTGGCTTTGACCGGCTTTCGAATGCCTTGGAGACGGCCTATCACACCGAGCCGGGCGGCTACCCGCCCTACAACGTCGAGGTCTACGGTGAGAATGATTACCGTATTACCATGGCGGTAGCCGGTTTTGCGCAGAAAGACCTGAGTTTGGAAGCCCACGAGAACGTGCTGACGGTTTCCGGCGCGCGAACGGACGAAGACAAGCAGGACGCCAAGTACCTGTATCGCGGCATCGCCAACCGCAGCTTCGAGCGCAAATTCCAGCTCGCGGACTACGTCCGGGTGGTGGATGCCCGCATCGAGAACGGCCTGCTGCACATTGAGCTGCGCCGTGAGATTCCGGAGGCCATGAAGCCCCGAACGATCGAGATTCGAGGTAACGACGGTAAGCTCATTGAGGGCGAGCCTCAAAAGGCGTCGAATGCGGAGCAGGCTGCCGCCTAACCGCTAGGTCATTCGAACTGACGTCGAAGTATAGGCCGGGCTCACGCCCGGCCTATTGTTTGTGTCTGACTGAGATTTGGATGCTCGGGGCGCGCGCCTCGCTCAGTCCGCCCAGAGCGTCTGGCGGAACTACCGTATCATCGCGGCATAGCCGCATCGCTCGTTCCAGGAATCCGCCCCGCATGACAAAGCCCAAGCCAGTCGATCCGCTCTATGCTGCAATCGAACCCCATGCGGTTCATCGTCTGGACGTTGGTGATGGACATTCGCTTTACATTGAGGAATGCGGCAGCGCTAACGGCATCCCCGCCCTCTTTCTCCATGGCGGCCCAGGCGCCGGCTGTGGTCCGTCGCATCGGCGCTTCTTCGATCCGGCGCGTTATCGAATCGTCCTGTTCGACCAGCGCGGCAGCGGTCGGTCCTTGCCTCACGCGGCCCTGGAGCAGAACAGCACCTGGGATCTGGTGGCTGATATCGAGCGTGTGCGCGAACTGCTCGGCATCGATCGATGGCTCGTTTTTGGCGGTTCTTGGGGCTCCACCCTTGCTCTGGCCTATGCCGAGACACACCCCCACCGGGTCAGCGCGCTCGTGCTACGCGGTATTTTCTTGTGCCGGCCAGGGGAAATCCACTGGTTCTATCAACAGGGCGCGAGCTGGGTGTTTCCCGACCATTGGCAAGAGTTTGTCGCGCCGATCCCGGGCCCCGAGCGTGGTGATCTGCTGCATGCCTACCATCGGCGTCTCACGGGCGACGACGACAGTAAGCGTCTGGAAGCGGCGAGAGCCTGGTCTGTCTGGGAGGCCCGCTGCGCGACCTTGTTGCCGGACGACGGCATCCGTGCCGCCTTCGCTGATGCACACATGGCGCTAAGCCTGGCGCGTATCGAATGCCACTACTTCGTTAATCAATCGTTTCTTGCACCCAATCAGCTCATCGCCGACGCGGGCCGCCTATCTGCGATCCCAGGCATCATCATCCACGGGCGCTACGATCTGATCTGCCCCCTGCAATCGGCGTGGGAACTTCACCAGGCCTGGCCTCAGGCGGATTTTCGGATCATCCCGGATGCCGGCCATGCCGCCTTCGAGCCCGGGATCGCGAAGACCCTGGTGGCGGCGACGGATCGGTTTGCGGACCAGCTAGGGTGACGCTAAGTGATCCGTCCCAAGAACCGCTTCTGTTTTCACCTCGCCCCTGACCCCGACGCGGGGAATTGGATGGCGCTGCGCGGCGTTCCGGGTGCGATCCCTTGGGCTGCGCGCAGGTTCACGCGGTCCGTTGGATGATCGGCCTGTTGCAACGGGTTGGCGAGGCGCGCGTCGATGTCGACGGGGTAACCGTTGGCACCATCGGTCGAGGTCTACTGGTGCTGGTCGGTGTGCAGAAGGGTGATGATGCGGCGCGCACTGAGCGGCTTGTGGAGCGCCTGCTCGGTTATCGCGTATTTCCGGACGATAGCGGGCGGATGAAACTGAGCCTTCGTGATCTAGGTGAAGGGCAGGGGGGCGGCCTGCTGCTGGTTCCGCAATTTACACTGGCGGCGGACACGAGGAAGGGCACCCGCGCCAGCTTCACATCCGCTGCACCGCCGGTGGACGGTGAGAGGCTGTTCGATCTCCTGGTCCAGCGCGCCCGCGCTATCCATTCGCCGGTTGCGACCGGACGCTTCGGCGCCGATATGCAGGTCAGCTTGGTCAACGACGGCCCGGTGACGTTTTGGATTGAGACCTGACAGCCGAGACCTGGTAGCCGCGATTAGTGTTGCTGTCTCACAAATTGGGCAACGGCAGCACCGAGGTGCCAACGCGGGCTGCTACAATTCCGCGAAACCCAAGCCCCGAGAGAACCGTGAGCGAGCAAAGAGCACATCGCACCGCGCAGATCGAGCGCAACACGCTGGAGACCCAGATCCGCATCGAGGTGGACCTAGACGGCACTGGCCGGTCCAGCTTTCTCACCGGTGTGCCCTTCCTGGACCACATGATGGATCAGATCGCCCGTCACGGTCTGATCGATCTGAACATCGTCGCGGAGGGCGATCTTCATATCGACGCCCACCACACGGTCGAGGACATCGGCATTACGCTGGGGCAGGCTCTGACCGCCGCCCTCGGCGACAAACGGGGTATCCGCCGCTATGGTCACGCTTATGTGCCGTTGGACGAGGCTCTATCGCGGGTGGTTATCGACCTATCCGGCCGCCCCGGTCTGCTCTACCACTTGGATTTCACCCGCTCGATGATCGGCGGCTTTGACGTCGATCTTTTCCGGGAATTCTTTCAGGGACTGGTCAACCACGCGGCGATGACGCTGCACATCGACAATCTGCGCGGTGACAACGCGCACCACCAGGCCGAGACGGTATTCAAGGCCTTTGGTCGTGCGTTGCGCATGGCGGTGGAGTTCGACCCGCGGATGGGCGGCATCGTGCCGTCGACCAAGGGTTCCCTTTAGCAGCCGCCGGCAGGCGGCACTGGTCGCCGAGCCGCCCAGTTCGGGCATCCATCGGCGTCGTGATAAGCCCGCCTCGCGCCGGAAACCCGCGTTGCCTCGCGTGCGGTCTAACGCGACAACTCACTCCTCATCTGTCGGAGTTACAACATGCTCCTGATCCCCGCCATTGACCTCAAGGACGGCCAGTGTGTGCGCCTCCGTCAGGGCCGCATGGAAGACGAGACCGTCTTCTCGGACGACCCCGTCGAAATGGCCCGCCGCTGGGTCGATGCCGGCGCCCGCCGGCTTCACCTCGTCGACCTCAATGGCGCCTTCGCCGGTGAGCCCGTCAATGGCGATGCCATACGCGCCATCGCCGCCGCCTTTCCGGACCTGCCCATCCAGGTCGGCGGCGGCATTCGCGACGAGCGAACCATTGCGGCTTATCTGGACGCGGGCGTCACCTGGTGCATTATCGGTACCCAGGCGGTCAAGGAGCCGGAGTTCGTCGCCCGTGCCTGCCGCGCGTTCGCCGGCAGTGTCATCGTCGGTCTCGACGCCAAGGAGGGCCAGGTCGCCATCAACGGCTGGGCTCTCGTGACCGACCATCGGGTCGAAGATCTCGCGCGCCGTTTTGAGGGCGATGGTGTCGAGGCGATTGTCTATACCGATATCGGACGCGACGGCATGATGACCGGCCCCAATATCGACGCGACGCGACGACTGGCCGAGTCGATCGCCGTTCCGGTGATCGCCTCAGGCGGCATCACCGACCTGGACGACGTCCGGGCGCTGACAGGGGTCGCCGATAGCGGCATCATCGGCGCCATTACGGGCCGCGCCATCTATGAAGGGACTCTCGACTTTGCGGAAGGCCAACAGATCGCAGACGCCTGAGTCGGTCGGACAAACTGTTGATCAGCTTCGGTGATGAACTTCGGGTCTTAGGCGATTTCTGTCAAATCTCCTACCAGCTGACTTGTCTTGACGCCCGCCTTCATTGTCGCACCGGCAGGAGCATAGCCCGGCTATGCTCCTGCCGGTGCTTCTTGAAGGCGAACCTCAATCCTGCGTCACCCGGTACGAGATATTCCGGCAATCGCCTTAGCGTCGGAGTTCGGTTGAGAACTGGCGAGTTCTGCGCGGGGTCCTGTTGGGTCTCGGCGGACGGGGGAATTCTGATCAAGCGCGTTGACAAACCCAGGGACGATCTGCGTTCATGCGCGCCCTGTTTGTTCCACCTGGAGATGCCGCCATGTCCGATGTCCTGAATCGCCTCGCGGCGGTGCTCGAAGAGCGCAAGGGGGCGAACCCGGAGTCTTCGTATGTCGCTAAACTTTACGCCACAGGCCTGGATGCGATCCTGAAGAAGATCGGCGAGGAGGCCACCGAGACCGTTATGGCGGCCAAGGACGGGAATGCGAACAAGATCGTCTACGAGGTGGCTGACCTTTGGTTTCACTCCCTGGTGCTTCTATCGCAGCAGGGTCTGCATCCGGATGCGGTATTGGCGGAGCTTGACCGTCGGTTTGGCCTCTCAGGACTTGTGGAAAAGGCCGGCCGGACCAACTAGATTCCGGTGCGTGCGATTCTGCATCCGCCATTGCAATTGGGGTATTATCCCCGATTGGCGTCAGGGTCGGCGGTCGTCAGTTCGGCCGGTGCTTAGCCGCCGACATTGACCGAATCCAGAATACTATCGCGCACGAATTATTGCGTTTACTGACTGCCCATGCGGGTAGTCGCGGAGGTCGGCATGGGTATGGGTGGAATCAGTGTCTGGCAGCTCTTAATCGTGCTGGTGATCGTGCTGTTGCTCTTCGGCACGAAAAAGCTGAAGAACATCGGCTCGGATCTCGGTGGTGCCGTGAAAGGGTTCCGTTCCGCGATGACTGGCGACGGCGATAAGGACAAGGACGGCGAGGAGACCGCGCAGATCGAGGGTGCCACCGATGCGATGAAATCGGAGACGGACGCGACGGCCACCAAAGTCGCCGACAAGCCGAAGGTCTGACGCGCCGCGCGTCCGGCAGAGAAGCCGCGATGTTTGATATCGGCGCCCTCGAATTGATCCTGATCGGGGTCGTTGCGCTTCTGGTCGTCGGTCCCGAGCGACTGCCAAAATTGGCGCGAACGGCCGGCCTCTGGATGAGTCGTGCTCGGCGCGCGTTCGCGTCCGTTAAAGACGAGATCGATCGCGAGATCAAATCCGAGGAACTGAAGGAGATCTTGCGCAAGCAGGCCGAGAACAATCCGTTGGAATCCATCATCGAGGTCGACGGCGGTCTGCGCTCGAAACCGGACGCTGGTGCATCGCTGGATCAGTCCGCCAAATCTGCTCAATCCTCAACTGTTTCGGCGCCAGATTCGAAGGACCGCGACCTCCCCTGAGCCGAAACCTCAGTCACCACTAGGTTTAGAGGATCTACTGGACCTGCCCTCGACGGATCAGACCGAATCCGCCCCTGCATCTGTCCCTCCGTCGTGGATCGCCCCCATAATGATTTGCCAACGAACAGCCCGACGATGAGTCTGTCAGCATCCAATGGAGAACCCGACGAGGGCCTCGGCGGCGAACAGCCGTTCATGTCGCACTTGGTGGAGCTGCGCGACCGGCTGCTGCGCATGGTCATCGCGATCCTGCTGGTATTCTTGGTGCTGTTCCCGTTCGCCAACGACATCTATACCTTAGTCGCCGAGCCGATCCGTGCCCAGTTGCCGGAAGGCTCGCAGATGATCGCGACACAGGTCGCGTCGCCATTCCTGACTCCATTCAAGCTGGCGTTGGTGGCCGCCGTGTTTGTGGCGATGCCCTACCTGCTGTATCAGCTCTGGGCCTTCGTTGCGCCGGGTCTGTACACGCACGAAAAGCGCCTTGGTCTGCCGCTGCTGGCGTCGAGCATCGTCTTGTTCTATCTGGGCATGACGTTCGCGTATTTCGTCGTGTTCCCGCTCGTATTCGGCTTCTTCACGTCGGTGACACCGGATGGTGTGGCGCAGATGCCGGACATCGCGTTCTATCTCGAATTCGTGCTGAAGCTTTTCTTCGCCTTTGGCATCGCCTTCGAGATCCCAATCGCGACCATCCTGCTGGTGGCAATCGGCGCCACGACGCCGGAGGCGCTGGCGAAAAAGCGGCCCTACGTCATCGTCGGCGTGTTCGTTGCCGGTATGCTGCTGACGCCTCCGGACGTGGTGAGCCAGACGCTGCTGGCCATCCCAATGTGGTTGCTGTTCGAACTCGGCATCTTTTTCTCGCGCTTTTTCCAGAAGCGCCGCCAGAGCATCGACCCGCATGATGGGTCCCAGGTGCCGCCTCCGGCTGCGATGTCGCCGTCCCCTCCGCCGCCGCTGCAGCCGGCACCCTCACAATCGGGCGCGGACGTCGGTGCCAGGGCCGCGGGAAAGTCGGGCAGCAGCGTCGTCGGCCGCGACATCGACGGTGGCGACATGGATGCACCAGGTCGGTTCCGTCCGATGACTGAGGAGGAGATGGAGGCCGAGCTCGACGCGATCGAAGCGGAGGAGGCCATCGACGAGGTCGATGAATCCGGACCCAATCCGGCCGAGGCCCTGATCGTGCGCGCAAACGAATTGCGCGCCACAGGGAGTCTCGGCGCGGTTCGGGATCTGCTCTACCGTGTGCTTGAGGAGGGTGATGACGACCAGCGCCGCGTGGCCCGCAACATCCTGGCCGATCTCGATCATGACTGAGCCGGGCGGGGTCTCTTTGTCCGCGCGGATCCCCCGGTCGCCGGCTGATGAAGGACCGCGCGCGCTGCAATTATCGACATGGGTGCTGTTCCTTGTTTTCTGGTTGCTGGTCGGCGTTTCCCTAGCTGCGGCCGGCCACAATGGCACTAGCCCCGGCCCAGGGCTTCGCGATCACCCGTCTCCGTATCTTGCGCTGCACGCGGACGACCCGGTCCGGTGGCGCGCTTGGGGGGCAGAGGCGCTGGCCGAAGCACGTGCCGCCAACAAGCCCCTGTTACTTTCGAGCGGGTACTTCGCCTGTCACTGGTGTCACGTGATGCAGCGCGAGAGCTGGCAAGATGCCGGCATCGCCAAGCTGCTGAATACCGCCTTCATCCCGGTCAAGATAGACCGAGAGCTGCATCCAGCGCTGGACGACTACCTGATCGCCTTCGCCGAGAAGACCCGCGGACAGGCGGGTTGGCCGTTGAACGTCTTCGTGTCGCCAGTGGGTCACCCCTTCTACGCGGCGTTGTACTTGCCGCCCGATCAGGTCCGTTTGCTGCTCCTACGCACGACCGAGCTCTGGGCCGACAGTGGTGAGGCGCTCTCTGAAGCCGCACGCCAAGCGGCGCATGACGCGGTTGCAGGAGCCTCGGTGCGGATTGTTTCGGGGGGCAGCGTTGAACCGTCGACCTTGGAGCCGTTGTTGGTGCAACAGGCGCTGGCCCGGGCGGACGATCTGTCCGGCGGTTTCGGCGACCAGATGCGATTTCCGATGGCGCCGCAGCTATCGGCGCTGCTCGCCGTGCAGCGCCGATCCCCCAACCCCGAACTGGCGGAGTTCCTCGCGCAAACCCTGGACGCGATGGTTAGGCAGGGTCTTCACGACCAACTGGCGGGTGGTTTTTTCCGGTACACCGTGGACCCGGATTGGCAGACGCCGCACTTCGAGAAGATGCTCTACACGCAGGCCCTGCTTGCGTCCTTGTATCTTCAGGCGGCCGAGGTGCTGGAAAGGCCTGACTATCGCGATGTGGCTAGGAGCACCCTGGATTTCGTGCTCACCGGCATGAGCGCGCCGGACGGCGGATTGATCGCGAGCCTGTCCGCCGTCGATGCGGAAGGCGTCGAGGGTGGTCACTATCTTTGGCATGCTGCCGAACTCGCGGTGTTGCTGCCTCCGGATGAACGCGCGCTGGCGGCGCTAATTTGGGGCCTGCAAGGAACGGGGGAACTGGAGGCGGGTTCCCTGCCTCGTCAGCGCATGAGTCGGGATGAAGCAGTGCGGCGTCATCGGCTCGATGCTGATCGGGTCGAGGCGCAGTGGGCCTCGGCGCAGGGAAGGCTGCTGTCTGCCCGTGCGGTCAGGGTATTGCCGCGCGACGACAAGGTGCTCGCGGGCTGGAACGGTCTCGCCCTGTCCGCCCTCGCCACAGGTGCACGGGTCCTCGATGAGCCGCGCTATGAACAGGCTGCGTCCCGCATTCATGACATGCTGGCCCAGAGCCTATGGAACGGAGAACGTCTTTACCGCTCGCGCTCGCGGCAGGGTGAAGCGGCGCTGGCCGACTATGTCTT
>JBATTL010000478.1:0-3401 GCA_049670525.1 Thiohalocapsa sp.
GTTTGCGCCCGGCACCGGTGCCCAGCAGCAGCGCCAGCACGCCGCCCGCCAGTGCACCCTTTCCAAGATTCGACAGCGCCGCGTCACGCTCCGGGCCCTCAGCGGGGACGTTCACCTTCTGCTCCGCATTGGCCTGTCCCTGGGCCGCCACATCGCGGCCGGCGGCGAGCATCTGGTCGAGCATGTCTTTCAAGGCCATTGTGGCATTCCCCCTTTCGCAGTGTTCTGATGGACAAAGATCAGCGGAGCAAGTCTAGACCAGACTGAATGGGACGTACTGACGTTGGCGACCTACAATCGCGGCCCTGTTTTGCATCGCATGGCCGCCGAAGATACATTCAGACGCTTGCCCTTGCGAGGCGGTCTGATCCGGTTCGGAACGCCAGCGACATGCGCGCCGGTGATGAGCAGCCTCTGAAACCAGCGCGTACCATGAGAGAATCGTCAGACAAAGTCTCGTAACAAGCACTTGTTGACCCTGAGGTATCGTCATTCCGATGCCCCGGTCCGGGATATGAACATTCAGACCATCTTGATTGCGGAGCGGGCGGACCTGCTTCAGTTGATCGAGACCGATGACCTGGGCGTGCTGCGGGATCTTGATCGGCGCGAGGATTTGATCAGCCACCCTCAAACAGCATCGGCCACGAAACCAGTTTCAATGGGCTTTGGTCAGAAGCACCGATGAGCTTGAGCCCGCGCCTGAACCGCCTCTCTGCGTTGACCAGGATTCGACGCTGCAGAGGATCCGGTGAAAAGGCAGTGCTGGGCACCAATAGTTGTGTAGAGCAACCGTCAATCTCGATACTAGACCTTTGCGATGAGCCGAGAACGCCCGAGTAAGCAAATGCAGACCCCGTCCACCGCCTCCGACGTGGACGCCTTTCTGCGCCAGGTGGCAGCGACCCCGCCGCAGCCTCGGTCCGGTCGGCGAGGGCGCTTGATCTTTGCGATGGACGCCACGGCCAGCCGGGAACCGAGTTGGGACCGTGCCGCCGGCATCCAGGCGGCGATGTTCCAGGAGACCGGCGACCTGGGTGGTCTCGAGGTACAGCTCTGCCACTACGGCGGGTATCTGCAATTTCAGGCCTCTCCCTGGTGTGCCAGCGCCGACGAACTGCTGCCGCTGATGACACGGGTTCGCTGCGCCGCCGGGATGACCCAAATAGGCCGTGTGCTCGAGCATGCCGCCGCAGAGGCGGGTCGCGGCCAGGTCAACGCGCTGGTGTTCGTCGGCGACTGCGTGGAGGAGGACCTGGACGGCCTCGCCGGCCGGGCCGGCAAGCTCGGCCTGCTCGGCGTGCCGGCTTTCGTGTTTCAGGAAGGTCGTGATGCGACCGCCGAGCGCGCGCTGCGCGAGATCGCTCGGCTGTCCGGCGGTGCTTGGTGTCCATTTGACAGCGGCAGTCCCCAGGCTTTGAAGGACCTGCTCAGCGCGGTCGCGGTTTACGCGGCGGGCGGGCGAAAGGCTTTGGCGGACTTTGGGCGCAGCCGTGGAGGCGTTGTGCTGCAACTGACTCGGGAGATGACCAAGGACTGAGCTCGGCCTGTGCTGGCCCGTGATCGCGGGGATTCCCCTCGCGCAGGAACGCGTTTTTGCACCGATCTGTCGTACCCTGTGACCATCGATTCACTGAACCTCTGCGCTGATATCAAAACATGGGACGTCTGATCGTTCTGCTGGTCCTGGTCGTCGGCCTGCTGTTGTTGCTCAACTGGTTTCGTAAAACGCCGCCGCATCAGGTGTCGGCGGTCCTGCGTAAGTCATTGCTTTGGGGTGGCATCGGGCTATTGCTGCTGGCGACCCTGACCGGTCGGCTCAACCCCATCTTTGCGGCGATGGCGGCGGCGATCCCGGTCCTGCTGCGCTTGGCGAACCTGGTCCGGTTGCTGCCGATCATTCAGCAGACGCTGAACTCCTTGGGACTGGGCGGCCTCGGCGCGAGGGTTGGCAAGAGCGGTGTGGGCCGCAACTCGTCGATCCGTACCCGCTATCTCGATGTCACGCTGGAGCACGACAGTGGACGCATGGACGGCAGCGTCAGGGAGGGGCCGTTCATGGGCCGTCACCTGTCCGAGCTCGATCTGGAGCAACTGCTGCGTATGCTCGAGCTGTATCAGGACACGGACGCTCAGTCCGCGTCGGTACTCACGGCCTATCTGGATCGCGAGCATGGCGAGGACTGGCGTGCCAGCGTCGCCGCGGACGCCGGTTCGGGGGCCAATGGAAAAGCGGCTGTCGCTCGCGGTATGAGCCGAGACGATGCCTGGGCGATCCTCGGCCTTGAGCCGCACGCCGACGCTGACGCGATCCGCGCATCCCACCGCCGCCTAATGCTCAAGCTGCATCCCGATCGGGGCGGTTCAGACTATCTGGCCGCCCAAATCAACGCTGCCAAGGCCTTGTTGCTCGACGATTGACGGTGTGGGACCGGCTCGAAACGGTCGTGCCCAGCTTCACTGCCACCGGCGTCGACAGGCGGCGAGTAACCTGTCCAGGTGGGAACGATCGCCGACGTTAAGCCCATCCGGATCGAAGCGGTCACGATAATGCAATGTGACCGCGTCCCCCAGTTCGTCACTTCCGTCCGCATGCTCTTCCGCGACGCGGTCCGCCCATTCCCGCAGGGTCTCAGCGGGACGCCGGCCAAACCCGTGCCTGTCCGCGGCCTGCTCGATAGGGGTGAACACTCCGCCGTGAGGGTTCGCTGCGAACGATTTCCGGCGCCGATGGACTGAACCTCGGCGGGCGCGGCGCGCGATGCGCCAGGCCAGAATCAGGATCAGCGCCGCCAGTGGCAGCAGCAACCAATCGCGATCCGCGCGGTCCTCTTCGGCGCCACCGGACAGCGTCAGTCGCAGCCAGGAGATCCAGTCGGCAATACCGACCGTCCAGGGTCGCTCGGCGGCCTCCAATGCTCCCCAATCCGGCGGCGTCGGATCGAAGTTGCGCCAGGCGCCGTCGATCCAGGCTAGGACCCAGGCGTGCGCGTGGCTATCGCGTGCGATCCAGGCGCCCTCCAGCGGGCTGTATTCCTGCACCGACCAACCGCGCGCATAGCGGGTCGGAATACCGGCTTGACGCAGCAGCAACGCTGCCGCCGTGGCGAAGTACTCGCAATGGCCCGCTCGGCCTTGCAGCAGGAAATGGCTCAGCGGCCGCTGATTCGGTGGTATGCGGGGGAGCTCCAGCGTATAGCGGAAGTGCGTGTCGAAGTGGCGTTGCAGCCGCCGCAACGCGTCCATCGGTGTCAGTCCGGAGAGGCCCAACTCGGCAACGACATCGGCCACCGTCTTGCCCACTGGACCGACCACGCGCAGGTCCGCCGCGTCGGGCGGTGCAATGCTCGATTCGGCGTCCGAGCCCGCCGGCGACTCCGCGGCCTGCGCAACCCGGTACC
>JBATTL010000479.1:0-22752 GCA_049670525.1 Thiohalocapsa sp.
GTGGTGCTGACAGGCCGCTCCCTTGTGATCCCCCGAATGAGCGCTGATAATGCCGCGCTGTTCGGCGGACCGGATCTGTCCGGTGCGTTCTGGGGGAGCAAGCGACTTTGAGCGAAAACAAATGAAAATCGGAATACCGAAAGAGACACTGGCGGGCGAACGCCGGGTCGCGACCACGCCGGAGGTGGCAAAGCGTTTGGTGGGCCAGGGCTTTGAGCTGTTGCTCGAGTCCGGCGCCGGCGATGCCGCCCACTATGCCGATGGAGCTTACGCCGATGCTGGCGTGCAGCTGGTCGAACGCGCGGCCTGTTACGACGCGGACATCGTGTTGAAAGTGCGTCGTCCCACGGACGACGAAGCTTCGATGGTGCGGGCCGGCGCCATCTATATCAGCCTGTTGGAGAGCTGCGGCGAGGATGCGCTGATTGCTCGGATGGTCGAAAACGGGGTCCGTGTGCTCGGCATGGAGCGCATGCCGCGTATCTCAAGGGCGCAGTCCATGGTCGCCCTGTCGTCCCAGAGTAATATCGCAGGCTATCGCGCGGTGATCGAGGCTGCGGCCCAATACGGGCGGTTCTTCCCGATGATGATGACTTCTGCGGGCTCCGCCAAACCACCGCGGCTGGTGGTGCTGGGGGTTGGGGTCGCAGGCCTTCAGGCCATAGCCACGGCACGGCGGCTCGGGGCCGACGTCTTTGCCTACGATGTGCGTCCTGAAACCTTGGAACAGATCCGATCCTTGGGCGCCAAACCCATCGAACTCGACCTGGGCGAGAGTGGCGCAGGAGAGGGCGGTTACGCCAAGGAGTTGTCGGATGAGGCGAAGGCGCGTCAGCAACAATTGCTGGCGGACGAACTCGCGAAGGCCCATGTCATCATCACCACAGCCCTGATTCCTTGCCGTCCAGCCCCGGAATTGATCACGGAAGAGGTTGTGCAACGGATGCGCGACGGTTCGGTGATCATCGATTTGGCGGCTGCCAATGGTGGCAACTGCAAGCTGACGGAGTCGGACGACGTGGTGGTACGCCACGGCGTGACCCTGGTTGGTCATACGAACTATCCGTCCATGGTGCCATCGGATGCGAGCGCCTTCTACGCAAAGAACCTCTCCAACCTGCTGGAGATTATGGTCGACAAAGGGGATGACGGCCTCGAATCCAAGGATCTGACGCAAGACGAAATCACCAAAGCCATGCTGGTTGATGCCTGATGGCCCTGTTTCTGTTGGGCACTTGTCAGATTCGCGCCGGCCACCGGCCGGTTGCTAACGCGAATTCCGTCAATTTACAGGCCAGTTGCTTGTCTTTGCGCCCGCCCTCGGCGTTGTGCCTACAGCTGCATGGCACGGCTATGCGTCTGCTAGTACGCCTTGAAGGCGAACGAAAATCCGGCGCGATCTGGGACGGAAATCTCCAGCAATCGCCCAAGCGCCATCAACGGCATCAAACCCGAACCAACTCCTGGAGCTATCCGGATGTCTGAATCCATCCTCGCACTCTATGTCTTCGTGCTCGCCTGTTTTATCGGGTATTACGTCATCTGGGGCGTTACACCATCGTTGCATACGCCGCTGGTGGCGCTCACCAATGCCATCTCAGGCATCGTACTGGTGGGTGCTCTGCTGGTGACCGGGCTCGACGAGGCCGGTATTGCTGCCTCGGCAATGGGCTTCATCGCGGTGCTGCTTGCAAGCATCAATGTGTTCGGCGGTTTCCTGGTCACACACCGGATGCTGTCGATGTTTAAGAAAAGGAAGTAAAGGGGCTGTGCCGATGGATTTCGCGTTGACTCCCAATCATCAGGCGCTGGCCTATCTGGTTTCGGCGATTCTGTTCATTTTTGCGCTTAAAGGTCTGACCCACCCGGCCACCGCTCGGCGTGGCAATTGGTTCGGCATACTCGGCATGGCGATCGCCATCGGCGCGACGTTGCTGGGCACGGAGGTCCAGAGCTACGGGCTGATCATCGCCGGTGTTGGCATCGGTGCGGTTATCGGCATTGTCATCGCCTTGCGTATCCAGATGACGGCCATGCCTCAACTCGTGGCGGCGCTGCATAGCTTTGTCGGCATGGCCGCCGTGCTCGTCGCGATCGGCACCTTTCTGAATAAACGCGCCGCTGATGCACTGAACCCTTTGCTGATGGGAGAGCTGTCTGCCGGCATCGTGATCGGCGCCATCACTTTCACCGGATCCGTGATTGCGTTCACGAAGCTGCAGGGCATCATGAGCGGCGCGCCGATCAAGTTCAAAGGACAGCATGCCCTGAACGCCGCTATCGCCATCGCAACCGTCCTTCTGGCCGTCCACTTTGCGATGACCGGCAGCCTTGTCTCATTGATCTTGATGACGCTGTTGGCGTTCGTGTTGGGTGGGACGCTGATTATCCCCATTGGCGGGGCGGACATGCCGGTCGTCATCTCGATGCTCAACAGCTACTCCGGCTGGGCCGCGGCGGCCACCGGCTTCACGCTGCACAACAACCTGCTGATCATCGTTGGCGCGTTGGTCGGTTTCTCCGGCGCGATCCTGTCGTTCATCATGTGTCGGGCGATGAACCGCAGCATCATCAACGTGGTGTTCGGCGGCTTTGGTTCCGATGGCGGGAGTGGTGAGAGTGCCGGCGCCGTCGCGGCGGAAAAGGGCGTCAAATCCGCCTCGGTGGAAGATGCGGTCTACTGGATGGAGGATGCCGGCAAGGTCATCATCGTGCCCGGTTACGGCATGGCGGTGGCCCAGGCTCAGCATGCGTTGAAAGAAATGATGGAGCTACTTCAGGCGCGTGGCGTGGATGTCAAATTCGGCATTCATCCCGTCGCGGGGCGCATGCCGGGCCATATGAACGTGCTCTTGGCCGAGGCCGATATTCCCTATGACCAGGTGCTGGAGATGGACGAAATCAACTCGGACTTCCAAAGCACCGACGTGGCCCTCGTGGTTGGCGCCAATGACGTGGTTAATCCTGCCGCAAAGGAGGATAGCACCAGCCCAATCTACGGCATGCCAATCCTAGAGGCCGGCAAGGCGCGGCAGGTCTACTTCCTTAAGCGCTCCATGCGTCCTGGCTACTCAGGTGTTGATAACTTGCTGTTCTACAAAGATAATACGTCTCTGATCTTCGGCGACGCCAAGGATACCATCGAAGGTATGGTCTCAGCGCTAAAGGGGGGTGGTCACTGACCGGGCTGGGCGGCAGGTCGTCGAGCGCGAACTTGGTTCGGCTCAACCGGTACCTGGCAGCACGGGCGTTGATGCAGAGGGCAAGCCATTGCTGCCGCGGTCGGTGGACGCCGAAATGACTCCCTCGTGGTCGACGACCCCGAAGCGGGCCACCATCCGCCGATTTGCTTCGCGCAACAACTAAGGCGATTGCCGGCAACTTTCCTACCAGATGACGCAGGATTGACGTTCGCCTGCAAAGAGCGCCGGCGCGCGCATAGCCTGCTAGTCACGCGTCGGTCCGACACAGCAGGCGGGCGTCAAGACAAGTCAGCGGGTATGGAAGTTGACAAAAATCGCCTAAGTTAATCGGCCGTCTGGTCTTCCGCTTTCGTATCCGTCTGCGCTTCGCTCTCGCGTTACGAGGCCGGCTTTTTCTCCTGTGGCTTTATCAGGGACTCGGCGACCAGGACTTCGACCTTCGCATCGCCGTTTACCCATTTCTTTGTCTTGGAGTCCTGGATCGCATATCGCCCAGATTTTTTCTTGAAAATCATAAGATCATTGACTTTTCCAACTTGTTCCATCGGGGATACCTTTTTCGTTAGGGTTCGTCGTTGTTACAGGCTGTCCGCAGTCTGGTCGACGGCGTAGGAGCGTCTCACCGCAAGCCGCACGACCAAGCCGCAAGACCAAGGATTCAGTCCCGCGCATCGTCGTGATCGAGATTCCTGTCGATCCGCTCCACGTCCACCTCAAACTTCGCGATCAGCGCCGCCATCGCGCCGATTGCGGCGATCACTGGCGCGAGCAGTGTCAAAGCACCCCCGACTGCGACACCGGTCGTCAGTGGGACCTCGATCAGCGTCTCACCGCTTGGGCGGCGGATGATGAGACGGCGTACGTTGCCGTCAGCGATCAACCCTTTAACGAAACTGACCAGTTCGTTGCCGGCGATGCTAAAACGTTCGGTGATGGTAGACATGACATAATCCTCCGTACATAGGGTTCTGACATTTAAGCTGGCACTTTTAAGCTCGGGGACATACCGAGTCGCACCCTGCGCGCGCAACTGCTCAGGGCTCGATTGTTTTGTCTGCGTGGCCAATGGTTCGACAGTCAACACCAACAGCGACCAATAACAAAAACGATAAGCCAGGTTGCGAGATCTGCGAACATCATACAACTTGAGGCAGGCACAGACCCCATGACGTCTCAGGCGATTACTGTCGGTTGTCTCACCGGATTGCTTGTCTGTTCGTCCGCCTTCGGCCTGTTCTGCTGCGACATCGAAGCCTGCGATCATCGCGCCATCGTTGATGGGCTTGAGCAGAAGTTGCGCGTGCGCTCTGACTTCGGGGTGCTTTCCTCGCCGGAGGGTAGCTGGGCTCGCGGGTCATGCAACCATGCAATCAGGTCCGCGTGGACGCGGCGGCTCTGCAAGTCCCTTGGCAGCATGTGCCAACCGTCACCGTACAAAACCAGCCGGATATCGCGGACGTTTCCTGGAAGTCGATCTAGCATGCGGCAGAATGCGCCGCGAGGGATGATCTCATCCCGTTCGCCATAGAGAATAAGTAGCGGCCCGCGCAGTGCGTTGGACGCATCCATCGCGTGATCCATCAGGTTCGTGACGCCCCAAAGCGCGTCGACCCGCGGTGCCTTGATGACCAACGGATCAGCGCCCATCGCGCGCAGCATGTCGATATTGTCGGAAGGTCGGATGCTGACGCCTTCGCCGGTCAATTTCATACCCGGTGCGATGTTGGCGAGTGTGTCGAGAGCCAGACGCTGATACCAGGGCATCGCGTTCCGCGACCACACCGCCGGTGCGATTAGCACTGCGCCGTCTACGGGCAAGGCATCCTTTGCGAGGGCGTCAATAGCCACCGCGCCGCCCATGCTCTCGCCGATCAGATAGAGTCGGGCGTTGGGGTGACGGTGGCGCAACAGGCGGCTCAATTCCGCCAGATCCGCGGACAGCTGCGCGCTTCCGTGCCAGCGCCCGGGTAGGTCCGTGGCGCCGAAACCGCGCTGGTCGACGGCATAGGTCGCGATGCCGGCTCCGGCGAGGCTCATAGCCAGTGGTGCAAACGCCTCGCTGTAGTCGTTGAAGCCGTGCAGCCCAAGTGCGACGATTTTCCGGTTCGTGGTTTTCCTTGGCTTCCCTGGCCAAAATCGCAGCGGCAACCGGTAGCCGTCGGGCATGCGGGCGTAAGCGTCTGCGAGACGCGGTGCGAGCATCTCCCGCGAGCGTTCGACAACTTGGGTCGAAGCGCACCCGCCAAGCAGCATACCCATCGCGAGCAAGGTGCAAAGGCAAATAGTGATCCGGGCGAGGCTCCGAGTAGCGAAAAGCATCAATGTGCCGGATCGGATTTTCGCAACGACGCCAGAAAATCCTGAAGTGCGAACTGATAGTCTGGTTGCGAACGCAGGAAGCCGTCGTTGTGGCCTCCGGTAAGATCGAAAAAGCGCTTGGGCTGGGGCGCCGCATCGAACAGCCTTCGGCCGAGGACGTGGGGGACGATCTCGTCGCTTGGACTATGCAGGACTAGCACTGGGCAGGCGATCAGGGGGATGCGCTCGACGGACGCGAAGCGGTAACGCAGAGGGACAAACCGCGACAGGAGTGGGTAGTGCGTCCGCGCCAGCCCCGCAATCTGATCGAAGCCGGACTCGACGATCAGTCCCCCGGGTCTGGTCCGCGCTGCGAGTTCCACGGCAACCGCGGCGCCCAACGAACGGCCGAAGACGACGATGTCCTCCGGCGCGAGACCACGTTCCCGGGTCAGCCAACGCCATGCCGCGCTTGCGTCTTTGTATAAGCCCTGCTCGGATGGCGAGCCTTCGCTCGCGCCGTAGCCGCGGTAGTCGATGATCAGTACATCGAGTCCGATTGCGTCGAAGATGGCGATGGAGTCACCGCGATGGGAGATGTTGCCGGCATTCCCGTGCAGGAACAACAGGACCTGCGGCGGCTGGGAACGACGCTGAGCGGTGGACACGAACCAACCATGCAGTCGCAGCGCGTCGTCCGTTGTCAGGCTGACGTTTTGGTAGTCCATCCCCCAGTCCGTGGGAGTGTGGGCGAGATGTTTCATCGGGTAGAACAGCAACCGCGCCTGGAGCAACCAGATCAGTGCAGCGGCCAACGCGAGAGCGAGTGCGGCGTAACCGATGAAGGTCGCGATGCCCATCATGGCGCGATAAGCCGGCGGGCGGCGCGCTGTCTCAGCGCGAGGCTGCCTGGTCACGGCTGTCGCTGGGTCCCGGCTCGCCGCTGAGGTAGTACCAGCGATCGTCGAGGCACTCGAAACGGCTGATTTCGTGCAGTCGGTAGCCACGACCGGCGACCTTGTAACGAGCGACGAATTCCACCAGGCCATTGCGGTCGTGCGTGTTGCCGTCGCGGATGGACAGGATCTTGAGTCCGAGCCAATTCACCGGGTCGCCGAGATCCAAATCATGGGGACGGGTGGTCGGATGCCAGCTCCTGCGCAGATGGTCGATGTTGCGCAACACATAGGCGCTGTAACGCGAGCGCATCAGGGCCTGCGCGGTCTCGGCCTGATCGCTTCCGTCGATGATCGGACCGCAGCACTCCGCCAAGGCGCGACCGCTGTCGCAGGGACAATCATGCCGCTTGGACATTTTCGATGGGGTCTGACTGTTGAAGCCCAGGTGTAAGTACTCGACGCGGCAGTCTGTATTGGTTCCTCATGGAGAGAAGGATAACGCGAGCGGCCCTTCCTGCATCGCGGCAATCTGTTCACGCAGGGCCAGGACGTGATCCTGCCAGAAGCGCTGATCGTCGAACCAGGGAAAGGCGGCAGGAAAGGCCGGATCTGACCAACGCCTGGCGATCCATGCGGCGTAGTGAATCTGCCGCAGCGTGCGCAGGGCCTCGATCAGGTGCAATTCGCGAGGGTCGAAATCGCGAAACTGCCGGTAGCCGTCCAGGACGATGTCGAGCTGTGGGGTCATTTCGTCGCGCTCGCCCGACAGCAGCATCCAAAGATCCTGTACCGCGGGGCCGCTGCGCGCATCGTCGAGATCGACGAAGTGAGCGCCGTCGTCGGTCCAAAGCATGTTGCCGCGGTGACAGTCGCCGTGGAGCCGAATAGCGAGGTAGGGGCCGGCGCGCTCGAAACAGGCTCTGACTTCGTCCAGCGCGTGCGCGACCACGCCGCGGTAGGCCGGTTCCAGATCGGGCGGAATCCAGTTTAACGCAAGCAGGTAGTGGCTCGGCTCCTCACCGAAGCCGACGATGTCCAATGCGGGGCGATGCTGGAACGCCTGGGTCTCGCCCACCAAATGCAGCCGGCCCAACAGCAGGCCAAGCCGTCGCAGCACGGCAGGATCATCCAGCTCTGGCGTGCGGCCTCCGCGGCGGGGGGTCAGCGAGAAACGATACCCCTCGGAGCTGTAGAGCGTCTCGCCATTCAGCACCAGGGGTGGTACCGCTGGGATCTCGTGACCGGCCAATTCCAGAGTGAAGCGATGCTCTTCCAGGATGGCCGCGTCCGACCAGCGCCCCGCGCGGTAAAACTTGGCGATCAGTGGTTCGCTCTCGTGAATGCCGACCTGGTAGACGCGGTTTTCGTAGCTGTTCAGGGCGAGCAGCCGTCCGTCGACCTCAAATCCGCGAGACTCGACGGCATCCAGCACCCGGTCCGGCGTCAGGCCGGCGTAGGGCGTCTCGTCAATATCGTTGGGCATAGATGGGAACATTCAGTCGCGGAGCTGCCGGCCGAGGGACAAGAGCAAGAGTTCGCCGTCCGAGAGCTTGGCACGCTCGTCGATCAGCGCTCGAAGGGTGGCGGGTTCATCGGTGATGATGTTGTCGACGCCGTAGTCGAGCATCCTTGACATGTCGTCTTGGTCGTTCACGGTCCAGACATGGGTTGCGACTCCGGCGCGACGGTTGGCGCGAACCTGTGACGGCGTGACTTGGTCCTGGTTCATGCTGAGCAGATCGACGTCGAGTTTGGTGACATCGCCCACCGCCACTGTAACGATTTGCCCGATGCGCAGCTCCGGCGCCAATTCCCGCACGCGTACCAGGCCATCCTGGTTCAGGGACGTGAACACGCAGCGCTCAGTGAAATCAGCCTCTCGCACCAGTTCGATTGCGCGCTCTGCCAGCCGCTGGTCATGGCCGTTGAACTTGAGTTCGATGTTCAGCCGAAGCTTGTCGCCAGCCACGATCAGTGCCTCTTGGAGGGTTGGAATCCGCTCTCCGTTGAAGTCCGGCGAGAACCAGCTTCCAGCATCGACGCTGCGCAGAGCCGCGAACTCGGCATCCCAGATCTTGGTCGGCAGGCCGGCGATGCGCATTAGGTCGGTGTCGTGGAGCAAGACGACGACGCCGTCCGCCGACTCCTGCACATCAATCTCGGCGTAGTCGGCACCGTCGGAGATGGCTTGATACAGCGCCGCGAGCGTGTTCTCGGGTGCATAGCGGGAGCTGCCACGATGCGCGGTGACGTCGACATCGCGACCGATGCGCAGGTCCGAGAGTCTATTATCAGCGATCAAAGCCGCGCTCCCCAGCAGCGCTACCAGTAGACCGACGATGGCCAGACGAGGCACGCGCGCCGCGCGCGCCGCGCGTTTCCAGCGCTGTCGGGGCATTCCGTCGGCGCCCAAGACGTTTAGGTACAGATGGATCACGATCACCGCGTAGACGGTCAGCAGGAGAAATGACATCAGCGCCGCGACCGCCAACATTAGCGCAAGCGCGACAGCGGTGGCAGCAATCAACGGCTTGATGCCCTGCAGCGCGCCGAGCGCGATCTCGACGACTGTGTCGGTGAGCCAAAGCACCGTCGCCGCGAAGGCAACGGCCAAGGTCAGGTTGAGCGCCAGCAGTGAGAGTGCCCAAAGGCGATGTCCTTGAACCAACTCGTGACTGCGGCGGAGCGCGGCGCGGCCGCGCTCGTCTTCGTAGAGGCAAACCGGAATCGCGAAAACCCAGTCGACGAGGTACCAAAGCAAGATCCCAGCGGCGGCAACGCCCAGTACGGCGCCGGACATCAGAGCATAGTGGAATCGGGGTGGTCGATTCGCGAGATACCAATTGATGTCGTGCTCGCCAAGCAGTGTTAAGTATGTCAACGCGCCGAGCGCCGCCAGGGGGAGTAGCCAGAGCAGAAGGATGCCGGCCTGCCAGAGGGCCAGATGCAAAAGCCGGGGCAGTGCCGAGATCGCGGTCGCGAGTGCATCGGCCCACCCCGTGGCCCGTCCGCGGCTGGCGCCGGACGCGATATGCATCAGGCCAGCCTGTTCCGCGTAGAAGCTGGCGAGCGTGAGAGCCACTGTCGAAAGCGCAAATAGAATTCCCGGGGCGGAAAGCAGAAATCCGGCGATGGCCTCATTCGTAATGCTGACTCCGCCGCTCGTGCGGATTAGCCGGTTCAGAACGAACGCCGCAATCGGTGTCAGCAGCGCGGCGCCAAGGAGCTTGTAGAACAGGTCATAAATCAGCGCGGAACCGATCGACTGGCCCAAGAGCGCCTTGGCGTAGACGTCGTACCAGGTATCCCTCAGGCTCATTTCGAATCCATTGTTGGTGTTTCCGTCCTCGGCTCCGAGTCGGGTATCACGTCCGTCAGTTCCGTGCGTTCCATCTCAATTTCGGCGCGTTCCGCGTTGGCACGGATCACCGGGGCGAGGGTCAATCCTTGGACCAGAATCGAAAACGCGACAACGATATAGGTCACGGTGACCAATAGGTCGCGAAGCTCACCATCCGGCAGCGACAGCGCCAAGGCCACGGAGATGCCACCCCGAAGTCCACCCCAGGTCAGAATGGTGACTACGGCTGGCGAAGAACTGCGAAACCGGCGCATCATCGCGATGGGGAGGCCCGCGCTGACGGCGCGCGCGAGCAACACCAAGGGGATGGCAAGCAAGCCGGCGGTCAGATACTGGGCGCTGAACGTCAGCACCAAAACCTCAAGCCCGATGAGCACGAATAGCACAGCATTCAGGGCCTCATCCACGAGCTCCCAAAAAGTGTCGAGGCGTTCTCGCGTGTTGTCGGACATAGCGCCGGTGCGACCCTGATTGCCGATCAACAGCCCGGCGACAACCACCGTGATGGGCGCTGAGATCTGCAAGCGATCCGCCACCGCGTACGCGCCGCTAGCCAGGGCCAATGTCACCAGCACCTCTACCTGGTAGTCGTCCACACGGCGAAGCATCAGGTATGCGAGACCCCCGGACGCCAGTCCAAACAACAGGCCACCGATCGCCTCATGCATAAACAGTTCGAGGACGCCGACAGTGGTGATGTGCTCTCCACCGACGGTGATCTGAACAAGCACGAGGAAGGTAACCACTGCTACGCCATCGTTGAATAGTGCTTCACCGGTGATCTTGGTCTCGAGGCTCTTCGGGGCGCCGGCGCTCTTAAGGATGCCGAGCACGGCGATTGGGTCAGTCGGCGCGATCAGCGCACCGAAGATGAGGCAATAGATCAGAGGGACATCGAGTCCGAGCAGCATGAACAGCAGATAGGCGCCGCAACCGACCAACGCGGTCGCACTGAGGACGCCAAAGGTGGCGAGTAAAGCAATGACCCACTTCTGCTCCGCCAGGTCCGACAGTTTGACGTGCAATGCGCCTGCGAAGAGCAGGAAGCTGAGCATGCCGTGCAAGACCGTCTCGCCGAAATCGATGCTTGCCAGCATTTGCTGCGCGTCGGCCTCGAGTTCTGCGCTGTAGGGCAGTGGTAGCAGCAGGAATAGCGACATCAGCATCGCGATCAGCAGCAGGCCGATCGCTGTCGGCATCTTAAGAAACCGATAGTTGAGCCAGCTAAAAGCCGCTGAAAGGCCGATGAGGATGGCGATGATGTCGAACAATCGCATGGGGGCTCACTGCTTGGCTGATTTAAACCTAAGCGATGCCCCGCCAACGAGCGGGGGCTCCGCGCCTGCTTGGATGGCTATTATGCCGGTTTTGGGAACAGCGTCGCGGACCTTGCGCCAACAGGGGTTGCGTTCGCGCAGACCATCCCGGACCGCTTTCGTTGGGCGCCGAACAGGAGCGATGGATGTATCGGGCGGTGGAATGGATGTATCGGGCGGTGGATTGGAGTATCCACGGGTCGGCCTGAGCCCGGCGTTTCCGATCAGCCGCCGGCGTGCGCCGTGCGAATCCGACCCCTTGGGCTCACGAGAACGTCGATCCCAGGTCTAGATTCTTGTCCCCGATGCTCTGCGTCCCGCGACCAACGAACGTGCCCCTCCTTAAATTGGCGCCTGCCGATCGCTTGGTCGCGATTCTTGACATTGGCAGCGAGACGAGCTAATAAATACATAGTGTTATAGGATATACTGAGGAAGTCACTTCAATGTTGAGCCTGAGGCGAATGCGCGCGATGCTCCCGATTCTTTCCCTCGTGAGCGCGATGATCCTGCAAGGCTGTGCCAGCTCCGGTTCAAGGAGCTACAGTGCGGTGGGGGAACAATTCGACCTGAGCGGACTTGGGAAGCAGCGTGCCAACGTCGTTATGGCGGCACTTTCCCAGGTGGGTACGCCCTATGTCTACGGCGGCTCCAGTCCCGGCCAGGCGCTGGACTGCAGCGGTCTGACGCAGTACGCGCACAGCGCGGCCGGCGTTAGCATTCCGCGTGTCTCCACTGCGCAGAAGGCGTCCTCTCGGCCGGTGGTGAGGCGCCCCGATCCCGGTGATCTGGTGTTCTTCAAGACCGGGCCGTCACAGTATCATGTCGGGGTGATGGTGGATGGCGACCGCTTCGTGCATGCGTCCACGTCGAAGAAGCGGGTTCGGCTATCGAGTCTCAGCAAGAGCTACTGGCAACAGCGCTACCTCGGTGCCGGAACTTATCTGCGTTAGCGGCTGCAACGTTGCCGCATCTCGGCTGCCGAAAGCAGTCGGCGACTGCAGTATTAGGCATCTCTGGGCATCTCTGTGATGGCAGCGATGACTTCGGAACTCGCGTTTTGCGCCACCATGGTGCACAATCGCTGACGGCCCGCCGGGGAGCAAAACCCAGCGGCGCCGCGGATTTGATTACTACTCCATAACCGAAGGAGATTCAGAATGTCCGATAAGCCAATGAACAAGAGCCGTCGCGACGCGATGAAGGTGATGCTGGGCGGGTTGGCAACCGTTCCGCTGATGAACCTCGTCGGGATGGCAGCCGCTCACGCGGAAGATCTGCCTCACGTGGACCCGGCCACCGACCCGACGGCGCAGGCTCTGAAATATGTCGCCGACGCGACCCAGGCCGATCGCGCGGGTACGGCGCGCCCCGGCAAGCCACCGGAGGAGCAGCATTGCGCGAACTGTCAGTTTGTGCTGGCTGATGCCGGGGAGTGGCGTCCTTGCAGTCTGTTCCCGGGCAAGGCCGTTAATGAGAACGGCTGGTGTGCATCCTGGACGTTGAAGGCTGGCTGAGACGCGTCTTTGCCCGCTCTCTAAGCGGGCTTGAGTACCCCCGCGCGGTGCCGTCCAGGCGCCGCGCCACGCATCTTCTCGATGGTCGCTGCCCGCTAAGTTCCGCCTCGTTGCCGTTCCGGCTCTTTTCGCTCACCGACCGGTGCTCCTCGGACGCCGACAACGCGCGGCTACGGTTAAGGGTGATCGGCGGCCTAAGGGAACCTTCGAGTGCGGCTGGGTCGACCAAGTCGGAAGTTGTCCCCGCGTCGTCCGGCACAACGCAAGACATCTCCATCCGGTAAGGCATTGCCATTCGGCCTGCGCAGTTGTTCGTTGTCGCTGGCCGGGGCCAAAGCCTTTCCAAATCGTCATGCCGAAACGCAAGAGCAGCAGCCAGCGATGGCTTGATCGCCATGTCAACGACGCCTTCGTCCAGAGTGCGCGGATCGATGGCTACCGCTCTCGCGCCGCCTACAAGCTGGTCGAGCTGCAGGAACGCGATAGGCTTCTCAAGTCCGGAATGCGGGTGGTTGACCTGGGTGCCGCGCCCGGTGGCTGGTCGCAGGTCGCGGTGCCGCTGGTGGGCCGGAAAGGCCGAGTCGTTGCGCTTGATCTGCTCAGTTTCGATCCGATTGATGGCGTTGACGTCATCCAAGGCGACTTCCGTGATGATGAGGTGCTGTTGCGGCTGGGCGAGGCCCTCCGTGACGAGCCACTTGACCTTGTGCTTTCCGACATGGCCCCAAACATTTCCGGCATGAAGGCCGTGGACCAGCCCCGCTCGATCTATCTCGCGGAATTGGCGCTCGACTTCGCTCGATCGAGCTTAAGACCGTGTGGGTCTCTCGTCATCAAAGCGTTCCATGGCGAGGGCTTTGATGCATTGGTGCGAACCATGCGTCATCACTTCGACTCGGTGGTCAGCCGCAAGCCGAAGGCATCGCGACCGCAAAGTCGCGAGACATATTTGGTGGCAAAAGGGCTGCGGGTCGGTTAGCTTTCAACAGTTGGAATCCATGATCGGCGTTCGAGCAACCCTGCGCGACCTCGATCTTAATTCAGTATGAGGCCTATGCCGTGAGTGACATGGCGAAGAATCTAATTCTCTGGGTGGTCATCGCAATCGTGCTGATGTCCGTCTTCAACAACTTCACGGCGACGCAAACCGCTCCGCGCACGACGGCCTACTCAGACTTCATCGAGCAAGTGAGGCAGGGTCAGGTGAAGGAGGTCACGGTCAAGGGGCGCACCATTGAGGGCGTCGGCGAGAACGGCCAACGCTTCACGACCTATAGTCCGGGTGACGACGGCCTGGTGGGCGATCTGCTCAACAATAACGTTGAGATCAAGGCCGCACCGCCGGAGAAGCCGTCGGTTCTGATGCAGATCCTGATCAACTGGTTCCCGCTGTTCATATTGATCGGCTTGTGGATCTTTTTCATGCGCCAGATGCAAGGGGGCGCTGGCGGCCGCGGGGCTATGTCCTTTGCGAAGAGCCGCGCACGTATGCTCAGCGAAGATCAAGTCAAAGTGACCTTTGCCGACATGGCAGGCGCCGAAGAAGCCAAGGAAGAGGTCGTGGAGGTCGTCGACTTCCTGCGGGACCCCTCCAAGTTCCAGAAGTTGGGCGGCAAGATCCCCAAGGGCGTGTTGATGGTCGGTCCTCCCGGCACGGGCAAGACGTTGCTCGCGCGTGCGATTGCCGGTGAGGCGAAGGTGCCGTTCTTCACTATCTCGGGCTCCGATTTCGTTGAGATGTTCGTCGGCGTCGGCGCATCCCGCGTCCGCGATATGTTTGAGCAGGCGAAGAAGCACGCCCCCTGCATCATCTTTATCGACGAGATCGACGCGGTCGGCCGACATCGCGGCGCCGGTCTTGGCGGTGGTCACGACGAACGTGAGCAAACTCTGAACCAGCTCTTGGTCGAGATGGACGGCTTCGAGGGCAACGAGGGCGTCATCGTCATCGCCGCCACCAACCGGCCCGATGTCCTAGACCCCGCGCTGCTGCGACCGGGACGCTTCGATCGGCAGGTCGTCGTTCCTTTGCCGGACGTGCGCGGCCGTGAGCAGATCCTGAAAGTGCACATGCGCAAGGTTCCGACTGCCGAAGATGTCGTTGCCTCGGTCATCGCCCGCGGCACGCCGGGCTTTTCCGGCGCCGATCTGGCTAACCTGGTCAATGAGGCCGCGCTTTTCGCCGCACGCTCCAACAAGCGACTTGTGGATATGGAGGATTTGGAGAAGGCCAAGGATAAGATCATGATGGGCACTGAGCGGCGCTCGATGGTCATGTCCGATGAGGAAAAAAAACTCACCGCTTATCACGAGTCCGGCCATGCCATCGTCGGGAGACTGGTTCCGCAGCACGACCCGGTCCACAAGGTCAGCATCATCCCGCGAGGTCGGGCGCTCGGCGTGACGCTATTCTTGCCAGAGGACGATCGCTTTAGCTACAGCAAGCAGCGACTTGAGAGTTCGATCTCCAGCCTGTTTGGCGGTCGTATTGCCGAAGAACTGATCTTCGGACTCGATATGGTTACTACCGGCGCGTCCAATGACATCCAGCGTGCAACCGACATCGCGCGCAACATGGTGACGCGATGGGGACTGTCCGACAAGCTTGGCCCGCTGACCTACAGTGAGGATGAGCAAGAGGTCTTCTTGGGCCACTCGGTCACGCAGCACAAATCCGTGTCGGATGAGACGTCGCATCTGATCGACAAAGAGGTGCGAAACGTCGTTGATCGCAACTACGAGCGAGCGAAGACTATCCTCGTGGAGCAAACGGACAAGCTGCATGCCATGGCGGAAGCGCTGCTGAAGTACGAGACGATTGATGCCGCACAGATCGAAGACATCATGAATGGAAAGACCCCGCGCCCGCCTAAGCAATGGGGTAATGACGCGTCTCCGCCATCGAGCACCGGTGGCGAGGCTCCTGTGACGCCGTCGCCCGACGGCACCGATGGCAAGCCGGCCAGTGGTCCCATTGGGGATCCCGCAGGCGAGCACTAGTCGAGTCCCGCTTGATGCCTAACCGCGGGGTTGGCGGACGTCCTTCAGCCCGATGCTGCTCGATTGCGGCGGACGGATGTTGGACCTAACCGGCCCCCGCGTCATGGGCATTCTGAACATCACCCCCGATTCCTTCTCGGACGGGGGTGCTTTTTTTTCGCCCGACGCGGCGCTTTGTCGTGTCGAGCGCATGATCGAAGAAGGCGCCGACATCGTCGATGTGGGCGGCGAGTCCACGCGACCCGGCGCTGAACCCGTATCTGTCGATGAGGAGCTGCGCCGCGTCGTTCCGGTGGTCGAGGCGATTGCCCGGCGTTTTTCAATCGTGGTGTCCGTAGACACCTCCAAACCGACAGTCATGCGGGCGGCGGCAGATGCGGGCGCCGGCATGATCAACGACGTCTGTGCGTTGCGAGCGGACGGCGCCCTGGAGGCGGCCCGGATTGCCCGCGTCCCAGTCTGTCTGATGCACATGCGTGGCGCACCGCGGACCATGCAGATCGCTCCCCATTACGCCGATGTCGTTGCTGAAGTTCGTCTCTTTCTGGAACGCCGCCTTGCAGCCTGCATTGCCGCCGGTATCGATCGCAGTCGATTGCTGATCGATCCGGGCTTTGGTTTCGGCAAGACGTTGCCGCATAATCTCCGTCTACTGGCAGGTCTGGACGATCTGGCAACACTCGGTGTACCGATGCTCGTAGGGCTATCGCGAAAGTCGATGTTTGGAGCGATAACGGGTCGTAACGTCGGTGATCGGGTCGCAGCAAGCCTTGCTGCCGTGCTATTGGCCGTTCAGGGCGGCGCGAGGGTGCTACGTGTGCATGACGTCGCCGAAACGGTCGACGTCCTCCGCGTATTCGCGGCCGTTGCGCAAGAGGATCGAAAGCGGATCTAAATCTGTTGCGTCGAGTCTGCAATTTGTAGGGGGAAGGAGTTGAAGCGTAAGTATTTCGGCACGGACGGCATTCGCGGGCGGGTAGGAGAACCAACAATCAGCCCCGACTTTGTGGTCAAACTCGGTTGGGCCGCGGGCCGGGTGCTCGGCGGGAACCGTGGTGGCAAGGTTCTGATCGGCAAGGACACGCGGATATCGGGGTACATGTTTGAGTCGGCTCTGGAGGCGGGTTTGGTTGCGGCCGGCGTCGATATCCGCCTCCTCGGGCCCATGCCGACGCCGGGTGTCGCCTACCTGACGCGCACCTTTCGGGCGGCCGCCGGCATCGTCATCACCGCATCTCATAATCCCTATGACGATAACGGCATCAAGTTCTTTTCCGCCGACGGCGACAAGCTGCCGGATGATATCGAACTTGCCATCGAGGCCGAGATCGAGCGGCCGCTGAAAACCGTAGAGGCGTCGCAACTCGGTAAAGTGCGACGTATCGATGACGCCGCCGGGCGGTACATTGAGTTTTGCAAGGGCAGTATTCCAGCGTCGATGTCGCTGTCTGGGTTCAAAATCGTCATCGACTGCGCGAACGGGGCAACTTACAACATCGCCCCTTTCGTGTTTGAAGAACTTGGCGCCAAGGTCGTAACGATCGGCGCATCGCCGGATGGTTTCAATATCAATCGCGACGTCGGTTCCACCAAGCCCGATGCGCTCGCGGAGCGAGTGTTGGCCGAACAGGCCGATCTGGGTATCGCATTCGATGGTGATGGTGATCGACTGATGATGGTCGACGCCGGAGGGCGGGTCGTCGACGGGGACGCGCTGATCTATATCATCGCCAAGTCACGTCTCGCGGCGGGCGCACTGGCCGGACCCGTGGTTGGCACGCTGATGAGTAACCTGGGTCTCGAACTCGCATTACGTCGGCTCGATGTCCAGTTCGAACGTACTAAGGTCGGCGATCGCCACATCATGGAACATCTCAAGCTGGCCGACGGCATACTCGGCGGCGAGCCTTCGGGACACATCATTTGCCGTGATCGCACGTCGACTGGAGACGGAATCGTCGCAGCGCTTCAGGTGTTGGCGGCGCTGAGTAAAGGCAACTGCACGCTCGCGGAAGCCGCACAAGAAGTCGAGCGTTATCCTCAGGTGCTGGTCAACGTCCGATTGAAGCGTCGAATCGATGTTATGGTCCTGCCCGCGGTCCAGGACGCAGTTCGCACTGCCGAGGTGGAATTGGGCAATCACGGGCGCGTGCTGTTGCGTCCATCCGGAACCGAGCCTGTAGTTCGCGTTATGGTTGAGGGAATTGATCCCGAACAGGTTCAGCGGCTCGCGCAGGCACTGGCAGAGACTGTCCGCGCCGAGATCGGCGCCTGATTTCACTACCGCCGGCCTGGGGGTGAACCCAATGTGCCGCTTCGCCTGCGCGTGATGATCGGACAAATGGCCCACCGCCCCGGTCCTGCGTTGATACGCGAGGAGATTGCCGGAGAACGAGGTACCGGACAGCACAGCTTTCACCTGCGGCTTTGGCGACCGACCGTCGGACCACCGGGCGTTTGCGCATCCGTTACCCTCACCCCTTGCCCTGGTGCGCTACGAAAGCCAAAGTGCATGGCCTGTGGGCATGTTTCGTTCCTTATCTCCGTAGGAGCCATCGATGTCAACGACGACCTCAATGCATGGAATGTGGTCATCGCGTCTGGCCTTCATCCTTGCGGCAACCGGCTCGGCCGTAGGGCTTGGCAATATCTGGCGGTTTCCTTACACCGTAGGAGAGTTCGGGGGCGGTGCCTTCGTGCTGATCTATCTGGTGTGCGTCGCGGCGATCGGCATTCCGATCATGATGGCAGAGGTGATGATCGGCCGTCGCGGACGACAGAGTCCGATCAATACCATGCGCACGCTCGCCGAGCGTGAAGGTGCGGGACCGGCATGGCAACTCTTGGGCTGGATGGGTATCCTGGCAGGATTCCTGATCTTGTCCTTCTACAGCGTCATTGCAGGCTGGACATTGGCCTACATCATGCGCGCCGCCTCGGGAATCTTCAACGGAATCGATGCCGATGCCGCAGGTGCTATTTTCAGCGGCCTGGTGGCAGATCCCGAGCGGCTCCTGGCCTGGCATACCATTTTCATGGTGCTCTGTGTGTTGGTTGTCGCTCGTGGCGTTTCCAGTGGTTTGGAAAAGGCCGTCCGCTTCTTGATGCCCGCGCTCTTCGTGCTGCTCATCGTCATGGTGATCTATGCCGCGAAAGCTGGGGATTTCGCAGGCGGGTTGGCCTACATGTTTCAGCCGGACTTTGCGAAGCTCGGAGAGCGGGCGGGCGACGCCGTGCTGAGCGCGATGGGGCAAGCCTTTTTCAGTCTCAGTCTCGGCATGGGCGCGATCATGATCTATGGCTCTTATCTGAACAGTCAGGCTTCCATTGGACAGAATGTCGCGATCATCGCGATCATGGATACAACGGTCGCGCTGCTCGCGGGCATGGCGATCTTTCCGATCGTTCTGGCCAACGGTCTTGAGCCAGGCAGTGGCCCTGGGCTCATTTTTCAGACACTGCCAATCGCCTTCGGTCAAATGCCTGGCGGCTCCATATTCGGTTCGGTTTTCTTCATTCTGCTGGTGTTTGCGGCATGGACCTCTGGCATCTCTCTGTTGGAGCCGATGGTCGCCTGGCTCGTGGAGAATCAGGGTTTCAGCCGGGTGCGCGCTGCCACCCTGGCTGGCGTCACAGTCTGGTTGCTCGGGATCGCCTGCCTGTTGTCGCTCAACCTCTGGTCTGAGTTCACCCTGTTCGGAAAGGGCATTCTGGATCTATTCGATTATGTGACGGCGAACGTACTGTTGCCCTTGGGCGGTGTGGCGATCGCGGTATTCGCCGGCTGGGTCATGAGTCCGCGTTCCACCGAGGACGAGTTACGCATGGGCGGCGGCTCGCTGCTCTATCGCGGATGGCGGCTATTGATCCGCTATATTGCGCCAGCGGGGGTGATCCTGGTTTTTCTGAATGCAATTGGGTTGGTTTAACGTGCCTGTCGTTAAAAAGAGCGCCTTGGTCCGGCATTCCGCCGAGCAGATGTTCCAGCTCGTGGCGGATGTCGAGGGGTATCCGAAGTTCCTGCCCTGGTGCCACGCGGCCGAGTTGTTATCGCGGACCGAAGACGAGATCTGCGGACGTATCGAGGTGGCGCGGCTAGGTGTTCGTCAGGTCTTTTCCACATGCAATCAGATCGATCCCCCGCACCGGATGCAGATTGATCTCATCGACGGCCCGTTCCGAAAGCTCACCGGCGCCTGGACCTTCAGGTCGTTGCGTGAGGACGCATGCAAGGTTGAGCTCGAGTTGGATTTCGAGTTCTCGGGTAGGCTGATCGACAAAGCATTCGGCGCCGTCTTCGGGCAGATCGCCAACTCGCTCGTCGACGCCTTCTGTAAACGTGCTGACGAGGTTTACGGTGACTGACGAGCAGATTCAAGTGGAAGTGGCCTATGCGCGCGCACGCGCCCAGGCATTACTAACGGTCAAAGGGCCCGAGGGCTTGACTGTCCGTGAGGCAATCGAGCGTTCCGGCATTTTGCAGCGCTTCCCGGAAATCGACCTTGAGGTGAACAAGGTCGGGATATTCGGCAAGGCGACCCGTCTGGATCAGGGTTTACAGAGCGGCGACCGGGTCGAGGTCTATGCCCCACTGATCGCTGATCCGAAACAGGCGCGAAAGAACCGCGCGGCGGCGCCAAGACCCGAAAGCCCCCGTGGCGGCGCGGCGACCAAGCAAACACGGGATCGGACGCGCGCCTAGTGACTTTCCGGTGGGGCAAGAGGTGACTCGGTTGGGTTCCTGCGGTTGCTCGTCGTTGTCCAGATTACCCGTGCTAGATGGCGGTCTGTGCTGGCGCGGGCGGCCGTGATTTTCGTTCCTGGGATCGAAGGCGAACCAAGATGCGGTGCAATCTGGTATGAAAACCTCCGGCAACCGCCTAATTTTTCGGCTCCAGGCCGATGTTGGTCAGGGTGCGGTTGATCAACCCGCGGTTGTTGCGCCAGTCGGGTACCTTGACCACGACCTCAAGCTCCTCATCAGCCGCAAGCGCCCGGCTCGGATTGGGCTGCATTGCACCGTCGATTCGGGTTAATGCGTCGTCGGCGAAGAACACCGTCAAGCGCTTCATTTGCATGGGCTTGTGTCCTCGGCGGATCGTATAGGTGTAATCCCAACGGTTTGTGTGGAACATGTCCGCCAATAGCGGCGTGCCAAGCAGATAACGTACTTGGCTTTTAGTCATGCCGAGCTGGAGTTGATCCACCATCTCCTCGGAAATCAGATTGCCCTGCTGCACGGTCATCTTATACACGAAGGGCAGGTCGGACAGCACCGAGCTGCGATACTCGTCGTCTTTCTTATCGCGGGCGCAGCCGGTCGCGCCAGCGAAGGCCAGGCCGGTAAGCAGAATGAGAAGCTTTCGCATCGATTTGGTATAACTGAAGGGAACAACGCTACGTATGGTACCTCAGTATCACGCGGAGATTCATTGAGGGGGCTTTGATCAAATGGAAAATCAGCAGATCAAGCAGGCGGGCCTAAAGGTCACCTTACCGAGGGTCAAGATCCTAAATGTGCTCGAGAGTAACGATCAGCGCCATCTGAGCGCCGAAGACGTCTACAAGGAACTGCTTCATGCCGGCGAGGAGATTGGGCTCGCGACGGTGTACCGTGTACTGACGCAGTTCGAGGGGGCCGGTCTGGTGTGCCGCCAGCACTTTGAGGGAGGTCAGTCGGTGTTCGAGCTGAACCGCGGCGGGCACCATGACCATCTTGTCTGCGTCAAATGTGGAACCGTCGTAGAGTTCGTCGAAGAGTACATTGAGGAGCGCCAGCGCGTCATCGCAAAGCGCCATGGATTCAGTATCGACGACCACTCGTTGGTGATCTATGGCGTTTGCCCGGTTTGCCAAGCCTCCGGCGAAGCCGTCGGCTGACGGGCGGCTGATTTGGTGCATTGTGTTGGTGTCCCAGTGACGGGACTTCATGAGTGAGGCGAAGCTTCCGCCTGGTGCCTTCGCATCCAACCGCCCGCGATCGCGACAGCGCAGATGTGCCGGTCCCGCCGCCTGCCGAATCGACGAGTCCAGTTTTTCGATGTCCGAGCCCAGCGTCTCCACCAAAATCCTTATCGACCTCCGGGCCCAGCGCATGCGCATTGTCGATCTGTTCGGGCGCGGTCGAGACTTTCCTGTATCGACGGCCCTCAATGGCCCCGGCGAGCGCAGAGGAAGCGGTTGCACGCCGCGGGGGCTCCATCGCGTACGGCTGAAAATCGGTGCCAATTGTCAACGGGGCGCGGTGTTTATAGGTCGGCGGTGGACCGGCGAGATCTACTCGGATGCATTGGCCCAGCGCTGGCCTGGGCGCGACTGGATACTGACGCGCATTCTGTGGCTCACGGGCCTTGAGTTTGGCCGCAACCGGGGCGGGCAGGTCGATACGCTGCGTCGTTTTATCTACATCCACGGCTGCCCTGCCTGTGAGCCCCTGGGGCAGCCACGTTCACATGGATGTATTCGCATGCATGATGCGGATCTGATCGAAGTGTTCGATCTGACCCCTTTACGGGCCTTGGTCGAGATCGTCTGAGGCCGCGGCGATGCTGAATCAGATTTTGGCGCGGACGGGTTCGGCGCTGGTCGTGATGCTAGGTGTCTCGACGCTGGTATTTCTGCTGATTCACCTGATTCCCGGTGATCCAGTAGAGGCGATGCTGGGCGAGAGCGCCCGGCCGGCGGATCGCGCAGCAATGCGTCACGCGCTGGGTCTGGATTTACCGATCGCCGAGCAATATCTGCGCTATCTCCGTGACATTGTGGAGTTGGATCTCGGGCGCTCGTTCCAAGATCAGCGACCCGTTGTCGACGTAATTGGCGAACGGCTACCGGCAACACTGCAACTGACCGGCGCGGCACTGTTGGTTGCACTGGCGTTGGCCGTGCCACTTGGCGTGTTGGCCGCACGCCGGCGTGGCACCGCTCTGGACGGCGGTGCGATGGCCTTCTCACTGATCGGCATATCGATTCCCAATTTTTGGCTCGGGCCGCTACTGATCCTTGTGTTCTCGCTCTGGCTTGGCTGGACCCCGGTCAGTGGCAGCGAGCAGCCGCGCAGTCTCATCCTTCCGGCGATCACCTTGGGTACCGGGCTTGCGGCGGTCCTCGCTCGTATGGTGCGCGCCAGCGTGTTGGAGGTACTCGGTGAGGACTATG
>JBATTL010000480.1:0-7268 GCA_049670525.1 Thiohalocapsa sp.
ACGGGCAAGACGATGTTGGCGGTGTGCTGGAGCAGTTCGATCATCGGCGACGCGTTGCGGTTTGCGGGACAGGACAGGGTCGGCGCGGTCCACGGGTTCGGGCCATTGTCGGTTTCCCGCAAGACGGGATTCAAGACGCCACATGGACTGATCGGTCCGATCCGATTGCGCCGCGGTGCGCACCGACGCCGTTGGGCACTGGCGAGCCGGCTCTTACCGCCGTCTGATTCGCCAAGGCCGAAATTCCCAGCGCACCGCGCGCGTCATGAAGCCGCTCTGGCCAGACCACAGCGTTAAGCGCCGGCGAGGCCCCTCGGTGTCAACCTCGTTGCCGCCAGTCGTTGCCAAACGTCGAACCTCTGCAGCTTGCTTCACCTCGGCAGCCGCATTTCCCCGTTCAGGTTTCGTTCAGGGAGCGGCTGGTAGTCTCGTTACCGAATGTCGGCATGTGCCGGTACGGCGATCTCGCGCTTCGGGATCGACGGGACTATTGCAGTCATTATTGCGGGCACGGCCACCGTGCTCGCCAAGCATATGGAGAACCTGTATGACCACGACCCTTGCAGCTCGACCGGATTTTTCGGCCTCTGGCCTTTACGGGTCTGAGCAGATTCCGACGACCCTAGGACGATCAAACAGCCGCGCGTCACTGCGCCGAGGCGCATTTAACGGCGCAGGGCAACTGAGGATTCAACGGCTCGTTCGCGCACTATCGCTGGCGCTGCTGGCCATCACGGCTTCCGGCTGCACGGACAGTTACAGTACGCGCTCCGCGGTGGGAAGCGGTGCCGGGGGCGCGCTCGGTGCATACGTTGGTTCCGAGGTGAGCGGCCAAACCGGTGCCGTGATCGGCGGCGGGCTCGGTGCAGCGGCCGGATCAATCCTTGCAACCGAAACTTACCCAAGACCCGACGAACGTCGTCGCCAGTATCGCCGTTAGGGCGACTGAGGTTTCGTCATCGAACAGGACCCGGGTATTGCGGTCCTGCCCTTGGGGCTTCGGTCCTGGCTTCCAGCGCGAGGCGATTCCGCTCCTGCTGACTCTGACGGGGGCTGGTGTAGATGCGATGGTCATCCTCGGTTTCAATGCTCTAACAGCTGCCCGAACTGGCAATACGGTTCTGCTTGCAGTAGCCATCGCGCGTGGAGACGCCGTCACCGGCTTGAGTGCGGCGGTGTCGGTTGCCGCATTTGCGGTGGGTTGCTTTCTCGGGAAGTTTTCGATCCACGGGCGGCTCAACCCCTCGGCTTGTATCAGGCATGGTGGGTTGAACAAACCCGCACTCGGCTACAGTTTTTGGTCATTGACGCCGCCACCACAGGTGCGCAGCTCAAGCCGCCCCTAGCGCACAGCCGAGGTGTCCGATGAATGACAAGCAAGCTACCACCGCGGAAATGGCCTCTGGCCCGAAGACCTGCGCCCGCTGCGGCGCGAGCTTTGTCTGCAAGGTCGATGACCTGCCCCGCTGCCAATGCGTCAATGTCAGCCTGTCGCCGGGGCTGCTGGACCAGCTCAAGGGTCACTACAGCGACTGCCTTTGCTCCCGCTGCCTGAAGGAACTCGCCGGCAAGGAGCGCGATGGTGACCTGGTTCTGACTGAAGGCGCAGCCTGAGGAGACACTGACTCTTTGCCCATCCTGGCCGAGAACTGGACGGAACCCGGATATCGCGTTTTCCGTTTGCCTTCATGTTCTTATCGCTCGGCGCTCGAACACGTCGAGCCACCTCGGCTTGGAAGTATGCTGCTCAATCGCTGCGCAGCAAGACAGTCTGCGAAGCTGTAGCTTGTGCTCGGCCGCAGCGTCATGGCCCACGTCTCGAGGATGACGTGGGAAGAGGAGGCGGGAAGGAGGGTTCGCCCGAACCGGAAGCTGCGGTCGCGCCCCTAACCGACTCGGTACCTAGTCCGCAAACGCGCGCTGCCCCCTGCGCCCGCATCGTCGAGTCTTCCGCGTCACGCCTAAGGCGATCTCTGTCAAATCACATACCAGCTGGATTGGCCTTGCGCCCGCCCTCTTCGTCGCGTCGGCAGTCACATAGAGCGACTATGCTCCTGCCGCCACTCCTTGAAGGCGAGCACAATTCCGGCGCCATCTGGTACATGATTTTCCGGCAATCGCCCAAGAACTAGACCAGCGGTGGCGTCTGGCACGCCTTGAAAGGCGGCGCAGGCCATGCGCTCAACGGCGGTGGTCTCAGCCCGCCGCCTCGCCACCGGACGCCAAGTGTCTGCGCTCGCGCAGGCGCTCGATCAGGACGAACAGCACGGGCACCAGCACCAGGCTGAGCAGGGTCGAGAGGATCATGCCGCCGAACACCGTGGTGCCGAGGGAGTGGCGGGCGTTCGCACCAGCACCGGTGGCTATGACGAGGGGCACGACGCCCAGAATGAAGGCGAAGGCGGTCATCAGAATAGGCCGCAGCCGGACGCGGGCGGCCTCCAGCGCGGCTTGCTCGATGCTGTGCCCCTGCTCGCGCAGGCGCTTCGCGAACTCGACGATCAGGATTGCATTCTTGCTGGCAAGCCCAATCAGCATGATCAGGCCAATCTGGGTGTAGACGTCATTGTCCAAGCCTCGGAGCCATTGCGCGGACAAGCCGCCGAGCATCGCCAGCGGCACCGCCAGGATGATCATGAATGGCATGCTCCAGCTCTCATAAAGCGCGGCCAGGAACAGGAACACGCAGATCAGCCCCAGGGCGAAGATCAGTGCCTGCTGGTTGCCAGCCTGCAACTGCTCGAAGCTGAGCCCGCTCCATTCGAAGCCGTAACCGGGTGGTAGCACTTCTTCGGCCAGTTCCTCCATCGCGGAAATCGCCTGTCCGGAGCTGTAGCCGGACGCGGCGTTGCCGTTGATCGTGGCGCTGCGGAAGCTGTTGTAATGACTGATAGTACGGGCGCCGACCACCGGTTCGACGGTGGCGAAGCTCTGCAATGGGGTCATGTCGCCATCGGTGTTGCGCACCTGCAGCCGACCGACGTCGGTCTGCTGGTTACGATACTCGCCCTCGGACTGGACGTAGACCTTGAACACGCGTCCGAATCGATTGTAGTCGTTGACATAGAGTCCGCCGAGCTGAGTCTGTAGTGTATCGAAGATGTCCGGCAAAGCGACGCCCTCCGCCATCGCACGCTCTCGGTCGATGCTGACGTTCAACTGCGGCGTGTCTGCGGAAAAGCCGCTGAAGAGTCCAGTCAATTCGGGCCGAGCATTTCCCTCGCTGACCATGCGTTGGCTCAGGTTGGCAAGGGTGTGCAAATCGCCTCCGGTCAATGCCTGGAGCTCAAACTCGAATCCGCCGGTCTGGCTCAGGCCATGCACGGAAGGCGGCGCGAAGGCGACGATACTGGCTTCGGGATACTTCGGGAACAGCGCTCTGACGTGCTCGGTGATGGGTCCGATCTGTGTCTCCGGCGTCGTGCGCTGATCCCAGGCCGCAAAGATCGGGATCACAGATGCCAGGTTCGTCGCGCTGGTCTGGGCGACAAAACTGTAGCCGCCAAAGGTCAGGGTGTGAGCGACGCCCGGTATGGCGCGGATATCGGCCGCGAACGCATCCGCGACCTCGCGCGTGCGCTCCAGCGATGCGCCCTCGGGTAGTTGCACGTTGCCGATCAAAAACCCCTGATCCTCGCTCGGCACAAAGCTGCGCGGCAACTCGTCGAATACGTAGACGGTCAGCGCGATCAGTGCGCCAAACACCAGCAGCACCAGAAGCCACAGCTTCAGCAAGCGACCAAGACCGCGTTCGTAGGCGGCCGTCATGGCCTCGAAGCCGCGATCAAAGGCCGTGGCAAGACGGCCTTTCGTCGCGGTGCGGCGCAGGAACACGGCGCATAGCGCCGGACTCAACGTCAGTGCGTTGAGTGCCGAGATGCCGACGGCACAGGCAATGGTCAGCGCGAATTGCTGGTAAAGCTGGCCGGTGACCCCCGGCATGAAGGCGATGGGGACGAAAACGGCCATCAGAACCAGCGTGGTGGCGATGATGGGGCCGGTGACCTCGTCCATCGCGCGGCGAGTGGCCTCACGCAGGGACAGCGTGCCTTCCTGGATCAGTCGACTCACATTCTCGACTACCACGATGGCATCATCCACGACCAACCCGACGGCAAGCACCAGGCCAAATAGGGTCAGGGTGTTGATGGAGAAACCGAGCAGGTTCAGTAACGCAAACGTACCGATCAACGACACCGGAATCGTGATCGCGGGAATCAAGGTTGCGCGCCAGCTCTTCAGAAAGACCACGATGACCAGGAAAACGAGCGCTGTGGCTTCGGCCAGCGTGATCAGCAGTTCCCGGATCGACTCGCGCACGAACAGCGTGGTGTCGTAATTGATCCGGTATTCGACCCCGTCCGGAAAGGCATTCGCCAGGCGTGCCATGGTGTCGTAGGTCCGTTGGGCGATGTCCAACGAGTTGCCGCCGGGGAGCTCGAACAGACAGATATTGGCGGCGTCCTGACCGTCGCGCTTGACGTACTGGCCGTAGGTGTCGGCGCCCATCTCGACCCGTCCGACGTCCTTGATACGGACCAGTGATCCGTCCGAACCGGCGCGCAGCACGATATCGCCGAACTCCTCTGGCTTGCTCAACCGACCCTTGGCGGTGACGGACCAGCGCATCGCTTGGCCTTCGGGCACCGGCGGCGCACCGACCGCGCCGGACGCGGCGACCTTGTTCTGCGCAGTGATCGCATCGGTCACGTCGCTGGCCGTCAGTCCGAAACCGGCGAGTCTGTCCGGATCCAGCCAGATGCGCATTGCGTATTGGTGATCGCCGAACAGCTGCACCTGACCGACGCCGGGAATGCGCTCCAGCACGTTGACGATATGGATGTTGGCGTAATTGTTCAGATACAGCTCGTCGTAGCGCTGGTCCGGCGAGATGATATCCAGACACAGGGTGACGAAGGGTGCCTGCTTGGTGGTCTGCACGCCGCTGCGCACGACCTCGTCCGGCAACTGCGACTGCGCCACGCTAGTGCGGTTCTGCACGTCGACGGCGGCAATGTCGACGTCGTATCCGATGTCGAAGGTCACGGTCAGCGTCATCGACCCGTCGTCGTTACTGCTCGACGACATATAGAGCATGCCCTCGGCGCCGTTCACCTGCTCCTCGATGGGCTGGGTCACGGCCTGCTCGACGACCTTGGCTCCGGCCCCATCGTAGTTGGCGGTCACTTGGATGGTGGGCGGTGTGATATCCGGGTACTGATCCACGGGCATCACCGGAATGGATACCAGGCCCGCGAGGGTAATTAGAATGGCGATCGCCGTCGCGAAGATCGGCCGGCGGATGAAAAATTCGACGAACATGGGTCAGGATCCCGGTTCGATTGACGCCGGCTTGGTCGAAACGGGCGCGGCTGCCGGTGCACCGGAGGTGGGCATTCCGGACGACGGCGCCGGCGATACCGGTTTGGGCTTGACCTCCATGTCCGCCTTGACCAACTGCAACCCGCCGACGATCACCTGTTCGCCGGCGCGCACGCCGGACTCGACCACTCGGAGGCTGCCCTGGGCTGGACCAACCTGGACGTTGCGCACCTGGACCTTGTCGTTGTCACCGACGACATAGAGCAGAAACCCGCCTTGGTTTTCCACCAATGCAGTCTGGGGTACCAGCAGGCTGTCGGGCTGCGCCCCGAGATCGACCTGCACCCGCGCGAATCGCCCTGGCAGCAGCACGGCATCGGGGTTGGCAATGACGGCGCGCATCTTTAGCGTGCCGGTGGCCGGGTCGACGCGGTTGTCGATAAAGTCGATCTCGCCGGTATGGGGCGCTGCTGCACCGTCGGACAGCTTGACTGTCACCGGTACCGGTGCCTTGCTCTGTTTCGCGACGATCGCGTCCATGTCCGCGCCGCCGGGCCGAAAGACCACGTAGATCGGATCGAGCTGCACGATGGTCGCGAGCTCGGAATTCTGTTCCGGACCGACCAGATTGCCCACATTCACACTGGTATCGCCGATACGTCCGGTCAACGGCGTGGTAATCCGCGTGTAGTCCAGATTCAGCTGGGCTTGGTCGACCGCCGCCTGACCCGACTCCGCTGCTGCCTTGGTCTCCTTCTCCTTAGCCACTGCGGCGTCATAGGTGTCCTCGGCAACGTCTTTTTTGAGCCGCAGCTTCTCGTAGCGTGCGAGGTCCGCCTGCACCTGCACCAGCGCGGCTTGCTTGGTGGCTAAATCGCCCTGGGCAACGCGCAGATCCGCCTCATATTGCGACGGATCAATCACATACAGCAAATCGCTTTCCTTTACTGTCGCTCCCTCGGTGAACAGACGCCGCTTGAGAAAGCCCTGCACCCTGGCTCGGAGTGTAACGCTGCGTATTGCCTCCGTGGATCCGATGAACTCGGCCTCGCGAGACACGGTTTGGCTAAGCACCTCGGCGACTTTCACCGTCGGCGGAGCGGACGGTCCGCTGGGCGTCTCCTGTCCGCGCTCGCAGCCCGCGACCGCGAGTATCAGACCGACGCCCAGCATCGGGGCACCGGCCCAAGGGCAACGGACGGGGTAAAAATGCCGGCAAGTCATCCCAAGTCGCTTCGCGGAGGTTTCGTTGGGCATGGCGGGAGCGTCCTCGCTAAGTCGTTGCATGGCAGGTTCTTGGGTCGTCGCGTTTGCGTTTCGAGAATCATCCATCCTCGCCAGGGCTTTCCACGAGGGTACGATCGATGTCGGCAGAGGCCTCCGCATCCGGCCACGGCAAGCAAACCGACCCATCGAACACCAGCACGCAGAGCCGTCCAATGACTACTCGATCCAGACCGCCCAGGACCAGCCTGCAGCCATGATAGTTGCCCAACCGCGAGATGGTGACCATGCCCGCATAGTAGGGCACGAGCCAAGGCAGCGTGCGTGAATCGCACCTGAGAACTCCTGTCAACGTCGAATCCGCGCGTGGCCTGTGGCAACGGACGTTCGGGAGCCAGAATCAAGCCAGAGAGGAATGGGCTGACCTCCCAGTCTGCCAAGCGGGCGACAATGGTTGACCAGGATCTGGTTGCGCCACTCCGCAAGCAATAGCTCGGCCTGAAAGCGGACGTCGCCGTCGCAACGCTTGCGCTGGATTTCGCCCAACGCCACCGCGATGACATCGGGCCGAGGGTGAAGATCGTCTTCAACAACGAGCCGACCGCCTTGCTGTGCCAACGCAGCCTCGAGCCGTGCACGATTGGCCTCGCTGTTCAGATCGAACTCGGGCCGACGCTCGATCTCGCATTGAGGCTTCGGCCCGAGACGCGGTGGTGCTCTAT
>JBATTL010000481.1:0-14007 GCA_049670525.1 Thiohalocapsa sp.
GAGCACAGTATTTCGCGGGCCAACATCAGCCAGAACGCTCTCAAGGTACTCTACCGTCTGTCCCAGGCCGGCCACCAGGCTTTCCTGGTGGGCGGCGGTGTCCGAGACTTACTGCTCGGGCACGAACCGAAAGATTTCGATATCGCCACCGACGCGACCCCGGAGCAGGTGCGCGGGGTGTTCCGCAATAGCCGGCTGATCGGGCGGCGCTTCCGGCTCGCGCATGTCTTCTTCGGCCCTGAAATCATCGAAGTCGCCACTTTCCGGGGTGCTCCCGCGTCGGAGGATACGGACCCCGATGCGGATGACGGCGATCGTCTGGTCGAGAATGGCATGATCCTCCGCGACAACGTCTACGGCACCATCGCTGAGGATGCGCTGCGGCGGGATTTCACGATCAACGCCCTTTACTACAACATCGAAGACTTCTCGTTGGTGGACTACGCGGGCGGGTTGGACGACATCCGTGAAGGCCGGCTGCGGCTGATCGGCAGCGATATCGAAGGTCGATACCGCGAGGACCCGGTCCGGATGCTGCGCGCGGTGCGTTTCGCCTGCAAGCTGGGATTTATCATCGACGTCGCCTGCGAGAAACCGCTGGCGCGGATGGCGTCGCTGCTGGCCGAGGTGCCGCCCGCGCGGCTGTTTGAGGAAATGCTGAAGCTGTTCCACACCGGCTACGCGCTGCATGCTTTTGAGAAACTGCGACATTACGGCCTGTTCGCCCAGTTGTTTCCGGAGACGGATGACGTCCTTGCGCGGGAAGACCACGATTTCCCGATCACTTTCGTCAGTCGCGGCCTCGATAACACGGATCGGCGCATTCTCGATGGCAAGTCCGTTGCGCCGCCTTTCCTGTTCGCCGTGCTGATGTGGGAACCGGTGCGGCTGCGTTACGAGCAATTGCTGGAGCAGGGCGTCGCTTGGGCCGAAGCCATGGCGATGGCGTCCCATGAAGTGGCATCGCGTCAGCAGCGCCACGTGGCCATCCCGAAACGCCTCGGTATGCCCATGCGTGAAATCTGGGCACTTCAGCCGCGCCTGGAGCGTCGTCAGGGCAAACGCCCCATGGCTTTGATTGGTCATCCACGCTTCCGTGCGGCTTACGATTTCCTGCTGCTTCGCGCCGAGGCGGGTGAGGTCGACACTGAGATTGCGGAATGGTGGACGCGCTTTCAGGATGTCGACGCCGCCGAACGCGCGCGCATGTCCGGTGGCGTAAAACGCAAGCGTCGTCGACGGCGCAAACCGAAGTCCGAGGGCGGGGGGGATCAGCCCAGTAACGCCGATCAAGCCGGCGATCCGACCAGCGATCAGGCGGTCGACTGATTCAACGATCAATCCTGGTCCGTCTGCGCCCTTTGTCATGGACCACGCGGACCGCAGCCGCGCCGTAGCGAGTGCGTCGACTATCGGAGTGTGGCGCCCGCCACCGCTGGTCCATTGGCGTTCGCGCCGCTAGCCCGCTTCCGCGCAGCCAATCGAGCCCCACCTCAAACATTAAAGGCCAGCGAGAACGCCGATGTCCGCAGATCGCACGACCACTGCAAGCCTTGCCCGAATGAAACAGCGCGGTGAGCGTATCGCCTGTCTGACCTGTTACGACGCCGCTTTTTGCCGTGTACTCGAGTCGGCCGGTGTCGATGTGCTGCTGGTCGGCGATTCCCTGGGTATGGTGCTGCAGGGCCAATCGAGCACGGTGCCCGTTACCCTCGAACAGATGGTCTACCACACCGGCTGCGTCGCGCGCGTGAGCGAGCGCGCGCTTGTAATCGCCGATATGCCGTTCATGACCTATGCAACCCGGGAGCGGGCGCTCGCCGCGGCCGAACGACTCATGGGCGAAGGCGGCGCGACGATGGTCAAGCTCGAAGGCGGCGGGGATCTTGTCGAGACCGTGCGCGGTCTTACCCGTTTTGGCGCGCCGGTGTGTGCGCACCTGGGGCTGCTGCCGCAGTCGGTGCACCAGATCGGTGGCTATCGTTACCAGGGTAAGGATGACGCGGGCGCCGCCGCCATCCGGGCGGACGGCCTCGCGCTGCAGGATGCGGGAGCATCCATGCTGGTGTTGGAGTGTGTTCCTGCAGATCTGGCGGCGGCGCTATCCGCGGAACTGACGATTCCGGTTATTGGAATTGGCGCCGGAAACCGTTGCGACGGTCAGGTGCTCGTACTGCACGACATGCTGGGCCTCACGCCGGGGAAACCGCCCCGCTTCAGTCGCGATTTCATGTCCCGAGTGGGAGCCGAGGCCGAATTTGGGGCCAGATCTGGGGCCGGACCTGAGGCCGGACCTGAGGCCGGACCTGAGGCCGGACCTGGGGCCGGTACTATCGCCGACGCGATCACGGCCTATGTAACCGCCGTGCGCTGCGGTACCTTCCCCGGACCGGAGCACACGCTGTTTTGAGGCGATGGCCGAGCGAGTCCGGTTATGCGAGTCTTGCGGCCAGACCAGAATCAACGATCGGCGAGCGCGATGACGTCCACATGAGTGCCTGACGCGCTTAAGCGTTATGGATGATGTGCCTCTTCCGACGTTCATCCGCGAACTCGCCGACAATCTAATACGCTTGGGAGGCGACCTGGATGCAGATCATTCACGAGATTGCGCCAATGCGTGAGCGGGTCGCCGAATGGCGTGGGGCTGGCCTGCGTGTAGGCCTGGTTCCCACCATGGGGAACCTGCATGCCGGGCATTTGGCGTTGGTGCGCGACGCGTTGGACCGCGCGGACCGGGTGGTCACCAGTATTTTTGTCAACCCGCTGCAGTTTGGTCCCAACGAGGATCTGGATGCCTATCCGCGCACATTGGAGCCTGATGTCGAGATGCTCAGGGACGCCGGCAACCACTGCGTTTTCGCGCCGAGTGAGCAAGAGGTCTATCCCCACGGGCGCAACGGCCAGACCTCCGTCGAAGTCCCGGTCCTGTCGGACATCCTCTGCGGTGCGAGTCGGCCGGGACACTTCCGCGGTGTTGCCACCGTCGTCGCGAAGCTCTTCCACATGGTGCAGCCGGACCTGGCCCTATTCGGCGAAAAAGACTACCAGCAACTGATGATCATCCGCCGCATGACCGCCGACTTGAACATGGCGGTGGAGATCGTTGGCTATCCCGTTGTCCGTGAGCCAGACGGTCTCGCACTGAGCTCTCGCAATAGCTATCTCAACGCGGAGGAGCGCGCCAAGGCGCCGCTGCTGCACATGCATTTGCAGCGCCTCGCGGAGGCGCTCAAGGCAGGTCAGCCGGTCGCCGATGCGGAGTGGGATACGGCCCGGGCGCTGGCGGCTGCGGGTTTTAAACCCGACTATGTCAGTGTTTGCCGATGCGCCGATCTCGGGCATCCTCGGCCCGGCGACCCATCCCTGGTCGCACTGGCTGCCGCCTATCTTGGCAAGGCGCGGCTGATCGACAATCTGGTCGTGAATCTATCGAATTGACGATCCCCGGGCGGCCGGTGGTGGATACTGTGATGGCCCGATTCAATGGTGCCGTCGCGCCCGGTTTTCCGGGTGTCGATTAAGAGTTGCAACCCTTATCATTGCACTGAGACAATACCGTTATATTGCACCGCAGCAAAAAAGCCGCGTCGGGGCCTTTGCCCGACTCTAAGACGACGTAGCAGGGCTGCGGGGCGCCATCCGGAAACAGACTTCAGGCTGCTAAGCGACGGGGTCGGAACCCGTCCACCGAGAGGTATTGGACATGCAATTGACGTTGTTGAAGTGCAAGCTTCACCGCGCCTGCGTCACTCACGCGGAGTTGGAGTACGAGGGTTCCTGCGCCATCGACGAGGACTTGATGCGTCTCGCCGGCATCCGCGAATTCGAACAACTCCACATCTATAATCTCGCCAACGGCGAGCGTTTCACCACCTATGCGATCCGCGCCGAGGCCGGTTCGCGCATCATCTCCGTGAATGGTGCTGCTGCCCACAAGGCATCGCCCCAGGATCGCGTCATCATCTGCTGCTACGCCAACATGACCGAGCAGGAGGCCGCCGTCTTCGAGCCTTCGCTGGTCTACTGCGACGAACTCAACGCGGTCATCGGCACCAGTAGTCGGATCGCTGCTCAGGCGGCCTGAATCCTCCGAGGCGACCGCCTCGGACTCCAGGTCATGCGCTCAATCCCAGTTGAGCGCCCCACCGGTCTGGTACTCGGTGACGCGGGTCTCGAAAAAGTTCTTCTCCTTTTTGAGGTCAAGCACCTCGGACATCCACGGGAACGGGTTGGCTGCCCCCGTGTACTGCTCCGGCAGACCAATCTGTGCGCAGCGGCGGTTGGCAATGAAGTGCAGGTATTCCTCGAACATCGGCGCGTTTAGGCCGAGCACTCCGCGGGGCATGGTCTCGTGGGCGTACTGCGCTTCCAGCTCGACGGCATCGCGGATCATGGTCACCAGTTCCTGTTTGAAGGACTCGGACCACAGGTGCGGGTTCTCGATCTTGATCTGATTGATGACGTCGATGCCGAAGTTCATGTGCATGGATTCGTCGCGCAGGATGTACTGGAACTGCTCCGCGGTGCCGGTCATCTTGTTGCGCCGGCCCATACTCAGCACCTGGACGAAGCCGACATAGAAGAAGATGCCCTCGAAGATGATGTAGAAGGCGACCAGTTCGCGCAGCAGCTTCTGATCATTCTCCGAGGTGCCGGTGTGGAAGTGCGGGTCGGCCAGATAATGGGTGTAGGGCAGGGCCCATTCCGCTTTGCGAGCCACCGCGGGCACCTCGCGGTACATGTTGAAGATCTCGCCCTCGTCCAGGCCCAGGCTCTCCACCACGTACTGATAGGCGTGGGTGTGTAGTGCCTCCTCGAAGGCTTGGCGCAGCAGGTACTGGCGGCACTCTGGATTGGTGATGTGTCGGTAGACGGCTAGCACCAGGTTGTTGGCTACCAGGGAATCCGCGGTGGAGAAGAACCCCAGGTTACGCTTGATGATGGTGCGCTCGTCGTCGGTGAGGCCGTTCGGGTCCTTCCAGAGCGCGATGTCCGCGTTCATGTTGACCTCTTGCGGCATCCAGTGGTTGGCGCAGCCGTCGAGGTATTTCTGCCAGGCCCAGTCGTATTTGAATGGGACCAACTGGTTCAGATCGGCGTGACAGTTGATGATCTTTTTGTCGTCCACGCGCACACGACCTGCGCCCATCTCCAGGCTCTCAAGACCCGTGGAGCCGCCCTGGGCGTCATCGGTTTCCAGGACCGGTGGGGTCGGAGCTTGGCTGGTGCCGGGTATACCGGGCTGCCGGTCGTCGAGCAGTGACGGCTGCACCGGCATTGGGTTTGGATCGACGACCGGTGCCGCGCCCGCGGTACTCATCAGGGCTTCGTTCCGGACCACGCCCTGACCCGGCCGCACATGGTCCTCGGTGGCGTGGGCCTGGAGCCGCCTCACAGCACCGGGAAGCTCGAAATCGTCACCTTTCGTTTCAACCTGAGGGATGGGTTTGGCGTCCATGCTCGGCGGCGCTTTGTGGGCCGGAATCTTGGCGGTGGCGAGGGGGTCGTCCCAGTTCAGCATTGTCGTTCTCCCGGTTGTCTCTTGTGGTGGTTCGGTGGCCGTCGCGCCAGAGCGCAAGCGGCAAAGTTTTGATGAGGCTTCTAGACGGATGACGCTGGCCCTGTCAGCGGTCGCCCGCGCTTGGCGGTCTGCCGGGAACGGGCACTCCGGAGCGCGCCGCTAGCTCTGCCCCGGTGTCCAGATTCTCCGGGGGAGTACGCCAACGCTGCCACGGCGTGACTCGGCTCGGCACTGACGGCCCCGTCATTAGTGCCGACAACAGGGAGTCGGACTCGCCGCGGCTCTGCGCGCGGGCGGCCATCATGACCGTCGTTCCCGCCGCCAGCGCCACGACAAGCGCACCCAGCAGCCAAATCCGGCAATGTCGGATCATTGGTGGTCACTCCCGAATAGCGCCGGATTCAGGGTCTGGCTGATCTCGGCATAGGGGACGGTCACCTCGTGAAATCCGATCACGTACGGACCCAACTGATACTGCTCGAAGACCACGTGCAGGCCGTCCGCCCGCGGCAATAGGGCCTGGTAGTTCTCGGCCTTTGGTGCCGTACCCCGACGAAGCCAATCGATGTCCCCGCTGAACACCTCGCGGTCCGCCAGCGACTTGTAGCAATAGTCCGAGAGTGTTCGTGGCCAGTCGCTTCCGGACCGGAACAGATCTGATGGTTCGAGCAGACGGCCCTTGGCCCGATCGATGACGAGCGGAAGGTGCCGTATGCCGCCGTGGGCGCCGCCCGTATAGCTGTACAGGCTGGTGTCGATACTCCAGAACCGCGGTGTTGCGTAGACCTCGTCGTAGCCGAGACTCAGCGACCAGGGTGGTCCGATATGACGGTCACCGTCGGCCAGTAGGCGCTCGTACTCGGCGCGGAAATCCGCGACTTGCCCTGTTGCGGATGCTGCGATGAGCCCGTTAGCGGCGACGGCCCCATCGCCTGACAGACGTGGATAGACCGCTTCGATGTCGATCTTGGGTCCGCTCTGCATGATGCGCACTTGGTCCTTGGACTCCCGCACCTGAACGGGGCCGAGCCATTCCACGTATCCGAAATCCTTGTATCCCAAGTCGCCACCCAGCGCCTCGATGCGCTCGCGGTAGGCCGCCGCGACACAGGTCCCGTCGTTGCAGTCATTGCGCTGTCTTAACCAAGCGCGCTGCTCGGTTCTGAGATCGTTCGCGCCGGCAGGGTAGGCACCCTCGAGGCTCTGTGCATAGATCCTGCCGAGCTCCGTGTCGAGCGCGCTCAGTTCCGCGTCTGTGCAGATCATGGTCTCGATAGCGGTGGATGCCCGGGAGCAATCGAAGCTCGCCGCCGATAACGGTGGCGCACATGTCCCCGCTGCGATCGCGCCAATCAACGCCGAGCGCGCGATGGTCAAGTCGGCGACGGACCTTGAGGCGCCATCCCTGTCATGCTGAGGCTGCAATTTCGCGCTCATCGCGCATCCCCCGCGTCAGGCCCCGCGCCGCCCAGCGCTGGACCACAGCGTGCGTCGGCCTGCGAAATGAGCCAATAGGCGATGCCCAGACCCACAACCACCGCGCCGATGCCAACCAGCTCCAGCGGCTTGTAGTCTTCCAGGATGATGATCTTTCGCGCCACGGCCATTAGCGCGGTGGCGACCACCAACTTCAGCGGGAACACATCGGAGCGTATGTACAGCGTGATATTGGCGAAGATCTCGTAGGCGATGAGGACTGCCAGAAAAGCGCCGAAGGTCTGGACGATGTTGGGCACCATGAAAAAGGGCGGCTGGATCATGTTCAGGTACAAGCTGTAGATCACGCTGACGACACCCTCGATGATCACCACCACCATCGCGATGGCCAGCACATAGGTCGCGAGGCGCATGATCCAATGCAGCAGGCGAAGCACCGGGTCGGATGCCGTGGTGGGTAGCTCTTCATGGCCGTTCGCGCCATGACCCGAGGCTGCTTCGTTCATGCCGCGCTCCGCATTGGGGCGTTCGGTGGGATGTCCGCGAGGAGGTTGGGTGCTACGATTGAGACCGTGGCTGAAGCCGGCTTGAGGCGGCAGGTGTCCGGCGCCGCCATCCGCGCGCGTTTTTTGACCGGCAACCCGGCGCTCGGCTGTCCGTCCAAGGCGCATGCTGAACAGCAGTCTGCCCAACCCGAGCGCGGTAACCACGCCCGCGAGTACAATCGCCACCCGTGCATAATCCGGCAATTCCCACCAGGGGAGGCCGGCGCCCGATGCAACTGCTGCCATGAAGCCTCCTTCAAGCTGTCCTGGTCATGACGTCCGATCCGCCGCTGACAATCGACCATTGCGTGCATGCCCAAGTCGCCTGTCGAAAATCGGCTGATGTCGGGTCCGTCCCGTCTGCCTGCGGCCACAACAGGTCCATTTCGGTGCGCTGCTGGGCCGCGCTGAATCGCTCCCAAAGGATGCCGTTCACATCGGTGTCGGATTCGAAGGTCGCCGCCGTCGGGTCTTCCCAGCCCAGATGTCTAAGTGCGCAGGGCGTGCTGTCGGCATCGAAACGCACGGATAGGTTCGGACAGGGGGTACGCCACAACGCATACTCGCCTGGAACCAGCAGCTTGGGGTCAACTCCCAGGCGCCGGCTGTAATCGGCGACGCTCGCGTTCGGGTCATGGGTTGAAAGGGCCAGGTGCAGCCTGGTGGTGGCCGCGGCGTCCGCTGCTCCAGAGTCTGTGCCGCCCATCACCAGAAGTTCAGTCATCGTGTCTGATCCTGGCCGTCGGCTTCGGCGAACGGAGATCCTTGCGTGGAGGTTGCCGGAAGCAAGGCGGTCTCGTCGTCATCGATCTCGGTCCACTGCCCTGGCAACGCTTGAGGGTCGGTGCCGAGATCGCCATCGATCACCGGCGCGAGCAGGCTGTAGGCGACCCGCCAGCGCATGGTGCCGACCAGCACCGTGGCGGACTTGGGGTTGAGCTTCGCCACCTCGCCGAACTGCTCTTGGCCCTGACGATCCTTGAACGCCACGCGATCGCCGACTTTCAGGCTATTGCGGTCAAGGACGCGGTGCTTCTGCGCAGCGATTTCCACGTCCTGTCCGTCCAGGTTGATCAGATAGAACGGGATGGTCCAACGCTTGCCATCGACGACGTTCTGAACCACCGCACGGGTCCGGTTGGTCTTCAGCAATAGGGCCTCCACCAGCCGGTTCTCGTCGCTGTTGAACCAGCGCACCAACTGACCCAGGCGCAGCGCTTGTTTCACCGCGCGGATACGCGCCGGGTCATCAAGCTGATTGCTGATGGCCGCGTTTAGCCGATACAGCTCAAACAGGCTGGCCTGGTTCAGGGATTCGAGGATGGCGCTGTAATTCATGGTTCGTGTTTCCAAATTTCCCGCTTACGGCCGAGCGGCATCGGCGTTTTAACTCAGGCGTGTGGCGATGGCAGATCCGCGTGCACGAAAGGGATGAATCCGGCTTTGTGCAGCAGCACCTGCTCCTTCCTCGGGAGCCGGCGGGCGTCGACGACCAGCCCGTCGATTCGGAGCATCCAGGCCATCGGATTGCCGGCCTGCCGTGATGGTCGTGTCCAGTCCGGATCGAACGGATGCATGCGAAGCATGTCCCGCACCCGTTTGGACTTGCCTTGTCCATTGCTCGCGCTGACGCCGAAGCCCTGGTACAACGCCGGCGCTGTGACATGTGGCGTCATTGCCGGGTCAAACAGGAAATTCACCGTGCCGATCGCATGTGTTATGCCCGCCGCCCAACCGGCCGGAGCGCCGCTCGCGGCCGGGGACGGACGCTTGCGGCACAAGGCGGCCGCGGCAAACTGGATCAGCTGCGCATACTCGTCGTTGAGCTTGTCGGCGCAAAAGGCGTCGGTCAGCGCCGTTATGGCCGCGAAGCGCTCGCTCATCGCCATCGGCACTCTCTCGGTGTTTGTAATCATCTCCGGCCTCCTGTCTCAGTGTGTTCAGACGCCAGACCTACGACATCCCTACGCGAGTCTCCCTATGCATGACGCCCTTGTTATATGACTCCTTTCAGCCCGATCTGACGCCCAGTCGAGCCCGAAAAAACGCGCATCGACCATGCCAGCATCCTCAATCGTGCATCGATAGTCCTCCAACGCCCCGTGCAGCATATCCAGGTACTCCGCAAACTCCGCATGACCTCGCGTTTCCTGGCCGAGCAATCCTCGAAATCGAAACGCCGGATGCGGCATCTCGCGGATTGCACTCATGTCGCGGGCATCCCACACAACCCGATAAGAATCCTCGACTCGTTCGTGCATGTCGGTCATGACGAAGCCCTCATGTCCAAGCCCGTTCAGGTCCGGTGATCTTCCCTGTCCGCGTGCCGACAATCGCGTACGCGACCATTTCTAATGCTCGGTCCCAGGGAACAAGACCGACCAGGCTTGCTGCGACCCGACCAGCAACCCCAGATCCCCGGGTGCTGGCCTGGCGCATGGGCTTGCAGCAACCGACTTGGCCAGGACCGCCGATGCCGGTGAAAAGTAGACCTTGACTTCACAGTGCAGGCGTCCTTCCGACTCGTGCCGATAGAACAGCGCGAGATCCTGCGGGCGATCGGCCGATCCGTATTCCTCCACGAACAGATGCTTTAGTCGGTCCAACGACTCCGCAGCCAACGCCGCGTCGCCGAGATTGCTGGTAAACCAGACAGGCATCGCGGCACCCATGGCTTGGATTCTTCCCGACTCGCTCAATCCACATCCAAGATATGCCGCCGCTCGTTGGGGCTGACACGGCCGGTCTTAAGAGCCTTGACCATGTGATGCAACACCGGGCTCGGTTTACCATTCGGAAAGTCGAGGAAATAGCCATGGCCGGTGGGCGGGTCGCACTGGGTGTTGAAGTTGTCGCAATCCACCGCGTAGACATTAGGGGGGACGCGGTCGAGTTTCTCCGGACCGGTCATGCCGAGACGTCGGGAAGCGGTGCGGCTGCGCAGATTGGCGACCTTGCTCGCAGGCATCGCGAGATCGTCAGCGGCGTAATAGACCACCGTATTGCGCGCCGCCTGGGGGATGTAACGTCCCTCCTGTTCGTCCTCCAATGTCTCGTTGACCACATCGGCAGCGGCCATGAAGATATTGCGAAACATCAGCGGCATCGCACGGCCGCCGAGTTCTTCCACCCATTGGCGCAGCGCGTTGCGCAGCACCCGGTTGCCCATGGAGTGGGCGAGTACGTTGATACGCCGCATACAGGGGTCGCGTCCTTCGCGTTCCGCCGTCCTGGCCTCTTCCGTCCGCCACTTGTCGAAAAAGCCGAGCATGCGAGCGAACGAGGTGCCGCTCTGATCCGCGGCCTTTTGATCGTCCCAATAGTCGTCGGCGATGGCGACAAAGGAATCGTCGTCGCAGGGCCAAATCAACGGCACCACATGAAATTCGTTCCGGCCGCCGTGGGCGTCGAGCAGGGCTTGAAGCCGTTCCGTTTTCGGGAAGATGTTCGCTTCCGGCGTGTTGTTGAAGCCGTGTATATAGAGCACGATCTCTGCCTTCGGGTTGGGCAGATCACGCAGCTTCTCGAAAAAGGCCTTATCCATGACCTCCACGTACCTGAACTTATCTTTCCGTTCGCAGAAATACAGGAATTGCGAGATCGCGGTGTTGTTCAGATCGAAGCTGATATTTCGGTTGCGCCGGCTGCGCGGGCTTTGCGTCGGCGTGCGGTTGGTGACGAAAAGCATTGGTGGTCCTCCATCCTCTTTAAGTTGGCCTCGTCGGCCATTGGGTGGTTGTAGCGTCACCGTTTCTTACGGTCTTTAACTGATTCGAGAGTTCCTTTTTGACCGGGCTAATCGGTCAAATACTCAATGCTGACGAACCTAGTGGCGAGTGTTTCAATCCGTTTTGATAGGCAACGCGTCGAACACAGTTAGGGAGTTCGGCTCCCGATACCAATTGGCGCGTGAAGCACAAAACAGATTCTGGGATGGTCGAGCCTTTGGATCCTCCTCCAGCGTTCCAGCGGGAACGACAACCACCTTGCCACTCTGGGCCAACCATGGCAGGGACGAGCCGCATTGCGTGCAAAACGAGGTCGCAAAATGCTTGGCGCCGGACAGTTCATATCGACCAACCTGGGCTTCGCCCTTTTCCCAGCGGAAGTGCGCGGGCGCAACGAGCAGGTTGGATGCGAATGCACTGCCGGTGAATTTGCGACAACGCGAGCAATGACAATATTGGAAGATTCCAAGATTCCCTGTTAATGCGTAGGTCACCGCTCGGCACAGACAGCTACCTGTCATCTTTGACTTAGTCACATGCGTTTCCAAAAGCACAGCCATTTTGTGAGCAAAGTCAGAAGTAGCCGCGTTGCGGGAAACGATGCGTATCTCAGCGTTGGCAGCGTTGGTTTCATTGGTAGAGCCTCCGGAAGCCCTCGACGCTGAAGCCGTTCATACGCCGCTTTCCAACCAAAATGACGGGTACGCCGTTGGCTCGCATGTCTTGATAGTCCGACTTTCCTTTTGTGCTCTCTTCGACGTCATATTCTGTGAACTCGATCCCGTTCTCTTCGAAATAGCGCCGCGCCTTGGTGCAGATGCCGCACCAGTTCGCCGAATACATGACGACTTTCTTTCCAATATCGACCGTCGACAGATCGTAGCTGACGCTTTCGTAGGTATTGATGCGCAGCTTAACGGCTTCGGAAGAATGCGACGTCGACCGATTGTCTGAGAAATTCACTTGTCCATTCTCGTCCACCCATCGGTAGATCTCGGGCACGGCATTGCTTGCAGCGACAAGACCGGCCGAAAAGAGAATCGCTCGAAAAAACTCACGATGGCACATGGCGTTCTGAATACAATGACCCAAGCGACGAGCACACTGAGTTAGGCTTTTTGCACGGAATTCACCGCGTGGTTTGAGATCGGGTGTGATTCACTGACTATGAGCCCACTGATTACCAGCTTGGGTCGGTTTCCGCTAAACCTCGTCTGTCCCGGTTTCCGGAGTCTCTTGTCGGCATGCGCTGCTAATAGATCGGAATGATTGCGTACCCCTTGGTTTGATATCCGATCAGCGAGACGAAGGTGTTTCCGACAGCCTCGATGTTTGGCAAAAGTTTCTCGGCCTTGACTCCAAACAAGCGGCATGCCACTGAACAGGCCTCCATCCGAACGCCGGGGCGTTTGTTGAGATCGGCCAGCAACCCGGCGACCGCATCGAGGTCGTTGTGCTGTTCAAGAGGCATCGCTTCCCGGTCCTCCGATACCAAGAGCACTGATCGACCACGAAAAGCAAAGACCATGTCGGGTTCGACATCTTGGCGAACAAGATCGTCGTAGGTTTCCTGGATAACCTGAAGGTATAGGCCGAGCTTCTTCGGGTCTCCCATGTTGATGTCCCAGACGACCTTTCCAGTCGTTATCCCGTCAAGTGCGGAGTGATCGTCTGGCTTCTCGGCATGCACGAGGGGGGCGTTGACGAGAATTATCAGTCCAAGGATGAGACCGAGTGTCTTTGTGGCGACAGCAGTCGTTTGGTTGGTCATTTGCATTCGTATCTATAAGCTCCGGTCCAACGCGTATCCTTATTGAAAATAAGGTCTGACCCCTATTGCTCCGCGATATTGAGAACAGCGGATGCGACAGGGTTGCTGCTTTTTCTCGTTCTCGCCATTACGTGACCTCCTCGTTGAAACCTGACGTCAAGGCTGGCAGTCGCAGCGGAGCTCATCGTTGGGCGATCTCGTTTGTTGGAGTTCACGTTAATTGAGCCTCGACCCTTTTTCATTTTCTTTTTTACTGCAGTTCCTCTATTTCCTTGAATGCAAACCAATCATATTGCCTTCAGTATCTGCAACAAGCGAAATAAAACCGTGCTCATCGATAGAAAATTTTTCTTTGAATATTTTTCCACCATGAATAGATGCTTTATTCTCCTCAACTGAGCAGTCTTCGCATGAAAAATAGACGATTGTACTATTGCCACCCGATGGACAATCTTCCATCTTTACAATAGCGCCGGGTGCGCCTGTACCTTCGTGATTCATCGGGAATGTCCACATTTCAAGATCAGGCATTTTCAGTTCAATGAGTTTTATAGAAAACACATTTTCATAAAATGTCTTCGCTCTGGGAATATCCTGAACATATATCTCAAACCAACCTACAGGATTATTCATCTCAATGTTCTCCTCTTGAATAAATGCGGATATTGAAACCTAGTGCTGGCGCCAACCTGCGCGCCGTGGCACACGTCAGATTTTGCAACGCGTTAGGCCGCGCTCTGACGGACTTGGAACACATTGCCTTCCGGGTCATATGCATCGCAGGCTCTAGAGTCCCGGGTTTCCCACTCGTTGTTCTTGGCACCGAGGTTCCCGCCCAGCTCCGGGGCTCTGCTTCGGGCTTCCTCGATCTGAGACACGGGCAGACCCACTCTAATCGGCGTGTTCTCACGCACTCGCGGAGGTTCGGTGATTTCAATTTGTGGACCGAACGGCTGCGCTCAGCCGCACGTGGTAATGGGCGTCGGCCGAAACGTCCTGTTC
>JBATTL010000482.1:0-1607 GCA_049670525.1 Thiohalocapsa sp.
CCGCTACACGCCCTACGGCGTCGCGCAGCCGCAGCTCCTCGGCGACATCGACGCCGACGGCGATGTCGATACCGACGACGCCGCGATCATCGCCTCGGCCATCGGCGAAGACTTCTACGACACCTCCTCCGGCGCCCCGACGCCGCAGGACCGCGCCGATGCCGACCTGAACCTCGACGGCGCCATCGACAACCTCGACCTGACCATCGTCTCCGGCGCCATCGGCGACACCGCGCCAATAGCGGGGGTGCCATTGACCTGCCCCCCCAGAACTGATCCATTCCCAGGCTGGTAGTCTTGGCTTGGATCACAGGAGGGCTAGGCATGGCACGCAAACGACACAGCGCAGAAGAGATCGTCAACAAGCTCCGCGAAGCGGAGGTCCTGATCGTGAACGGGACGACGGTGGCGCAGGTCTGCAAGCAGATCGGCGTGACGGATCAGACCTACTACAAGTGGCGGCGCGAGTACGGCGGCCTGAAGACCAACCAGGCGAAGCGGTTCAAGGAACTCGAACAAGAAAACACCCGGCTCAAGAAGCTGCTCGCCGAGGCGCACCTGGATAAGGCGATGTTGCAAGAGGTCGCCCGGGGAAACTTCTGAGCCCGCGGAAGACACGAGCCGCTGTGCGGATGTTGCGCAGCGGCTTCGGCGTCTCGGAGAGGCGGGCGTGCAGGGTGTTGAGGCAACCACGAATGACACAGCGGTACGCGCCGATCGAGCGCAACGATGAAGAGCCGCTGACGAGGCGGATTATCGAGCTGGCCGCGGCGTTCGGGCGCTACGGGTACAGGCGTATTACGGCGATCCTGCGGATGGAGGGCTGGCGCGTGAACCACAAACGGGTCGAGCGGATCTGGCGGCAAGAAGGCCTGAAAGTCCCGAAGAAGCAGCCAAAGAGAGGGCGGCTGTGGCTTAACGACGGCTCGTGCGTTCGCCTGCGCGCAGAACACAAGGACCACGTCTGGGCGTACGACTTCGTGCAGGACCGGACGGCCGACGGTCGAAAGATCCGGATGCTGACGATCGTTGATGAGTTCACGCGCGAGTGCCTAGCGATCGACGTTGCCAGGGGGTTGCGTTCAGATGACGTGCTCGAACAGCTGGCGTGGCTGATGGCGACGCGCGGTGTTCCCGATCACATCCGGTCGGACAACGGTGCGGAGTTCACGGCGAAGGCCGTGAGGAACTGGCTGAAGAATGTGGGCGTGCGGACGCTGTTCATCGAGCCGGGCTCGCCTTGGGAGAACGGGTACATCGAATCGTTCAACGGGAAGCTGCGCGATGAGTTGCTGGCCCGTGAGCGGTTCGAAACGCTGAAGGAGGCGAAGGTGCTGATCGAGCGGTGGCGAGTGCACTACAACACGGTCAGGCCGCACTCGAGCTTGGGCTACCGTCCCCCGGCCCTGGAAACGTGGGCTTCTGAGCCGGTCTTCGCTGCGCTCAGCCCGCCTCAGAAGCAAGGTACGATCGAGCGATTACACTGTTAGCGATTGGTACAACAACCGGGGGCAGGTCAGTGCTCCTTGGAAGTAGAAGGCAGAAAACAGTTCGCTATTCTACAAGATTTATTTGTCTGGTGTGCTGACCCGCCCCCTGACCTGCCC
>JBATTL010000483.1:0-3247 GCA_049670525.1 Thiohalocapsa sp.
GTGCCCGCTTCGGGTCGCGCAAACTGGTCTCTTCCGCGGCGGCCAGCAACCGTGCCAGCGCATAGCGCAGCTGCATGTCTTCGGGATGCGCGGCGGCAAGGGCCTCAAGCCCCGTCGCGATCTCGGCCTGATGGACGCCCAGGCGTCGCTCAGCGATCAGGGCCAGGAGCCGGGCCGGCGCGATCGACGAATCAACAATCTGCAGTTGTCGATATCCCTTCGCCGCCTCCGCGAAGCGCCCAGCGACAAAACGGAGATTGGCGAGATGATAGAGCGCACCGCCGTGCTCGGCGTCCAGTGCCAGCGCACGCAGATAGGCGCCCTGGGCCGCGACCCTGTCGTCCTCCCCCTGACGCAGCACGCCCTGCAGGAAGTGGCCGAAAGCGTCCTCCGGATCCAGCGCGAGGGCACGGCCCAACTCATCCGCCGCAAGCTCCCTGTTCCCGGTCAAGTAGAGCACGCGCGCGTAACTGATGCGCGCTGCCGCGTGTGACCGGCATGTTAGTCGGCTAGCTGGTGCAAATCCAGCCATGGCCCTGGGAGCGGGGAACATGTAGGCGAAGGCAAGGGTGCCCGAAGAAACTCCCCTGCGCACTTTAAGGACGAGGAGAACGGCAAGGCCGCTGCCGCACGGGAGCCAATGAGGGATCTGAAGGAAGCCGGAGTCCAAATTCGCCACCTGAGCGAGAGCGAATCTTCGTTGAGGCAGACAGGGGCGGGCGAGGTGCCGCGGATCACCGAAGCCCGAAACGCTCCACGTAAGCTCCTGTCGGTACAGAAGGCAGGTGGGCGAAGATCGAGGCGACTGACTTACCCGGTGAAAGGCCGCCGATTCCGGGTCGGTGTAACGACGACACCTTAAGCCCTAAGCGGCGCGGAGACGTGACACGTGATGGGACGGGGGCCTGCAGACGAAGCCGTAGTAATCGTAAAGCCCGGTGCCGATGAAGCTGCGGTGACGTAGCGGAGGGTAAAACATCGGGTCAGCGGCAGGGATGGCGGAGGTGAAGGGCGGAACACGTAAGCGGTTTTGGAGAGCATGAGAGACCGTGCGGTCGAGATCAGCCCGCAGAGGAGCCGATGTCGGGGCGAGACGTAGACATCGCCCTGACGACGCCGGTGCAGATCGCCGAAGGCCGTGCGCAAAGAGAGTGCCATGTATCAACCGAACCTATGGACCGACGAGCGAAGACTCTTCGAGGAGCTGTGTGCAGTCGAAAGGCTGCGCGGCGGCTTTCTCAGCGTGAAGAAGAACCAGGGAAGTCCCGGCGTGGACGGAGTGAGCATCGCCGAGTTTGAAGCGCGCTTGGACGAAGAGCTGGGCCGGCTGAAAGCGGAGCTGGAGAGCTGGACCGACAAACCCTCACCGGTGCGGCGGGTGGAAATCCCAAAACCCGGTGGGCGCGGCACCCGCAATCTCGGGGTGCCAACGGTGCGCGACCGAGTCGTGCAAGCGACCCTCAAGCACCTGTTGGAGCCGATCTTCGAGCCAACCTTTTCCGCCAACAGCTATGGCTTCCGCCCTGGGCGGAACCAACGCCAAGCGGTGGAAGCGGCACGCGAGAGCGTGGCCGGCGGCAAGCCCTACGTTGTGGATCTGGATTTGGCGCAGTTCTTCGACCGAATCCACCACGACCGTCTGATCGCCCGCGTCGGGGAGCACGTTGCGGACAAGCGCGTCCTGCGCCTGGTCGGGATAACCCTGCGCAGTGGCGTTCTCGCCAATGGCCTGATGAGCCCGACGACGGAAGGGACCGTGCAAGGCAGCCCGTTGAGCCCCCTACTCAGCAACAGCGTCCTCGACGAGCTGGACCGGGAGCTGGAGCGACGGGACCTTGCGTTTTGCCGATTCGCCGATGACTGCAACATCTTCGTGAAGACGCCGAAGGCGGCCGAGCGGGTGATGGCCGGCATCAGCGAATACAGCGAGACGAGACTCAAACTGGTGGTCAACCGCGAGAAGAGCCAGGTGGCCCGATCCGATCGGGTCAAATTCCTCGGTTTCACCATCGTGGGCGAGACGATCGCGATTGCCCACAAAGCCCTGCAACGGGCGATGGACAAGGTCAAGGAACTGACACCGCGCGGCACCCACCTGAGGCTGGAAGATAGCATCGAGCGGATCAACAGCTGGTACGTCGGCTGGGCGAGCTACTTTGCCCTGACCAACTACCCGGCCCAACTGCGCAAGATCGAAGCCCACATTCGGCGACGGTTGCGCGCACGCTTGATCGACCAACAAAAGAACCAGCGCAATCTCTATCGTAAACTGACCAAGCGCGGCGTGCCGCGCCGTCAGGCGGCAGCGGCGGTGTACTCCCACCGCGGTCGCTGGGCCTTGTCCCACACCCGCGCGCTGACCAAGGCATACCCCAACGACTGGTTCATCGCCGTGCTGGGACAGGCAACTCGCTCCGACAAGACGCTACCGCATTGGATTGACGTCGACCGGTGGATACGCCTTACGTGAGGAGCCGTGTACGGACCCGTACGCACGGTTCTGTGGGCAGACGGGGCTTCGGCCCCTCTGACCCGATGGCACCCTAGCCAGGGCGTTGAACGGCGTTGAACAGCGGTCGACAAAGTACTAAGCTGCCAGCCTGCTGACTAACTCGGAGACAACGCCATGGCCACAATGACACTTTCGGCGAAACGGCAGGTCGTCCTGCCGGCGGATCTGTGCCGACAGATCGCCCTCTCTCCCGGTGCTCAGGTCCAGGTGCGTCTGGCGGCGGACGGCAGCGCCATCCTGATCGAGCCCGTCGGCAAGACGGGCGGAAAGTCGGCGTCGGTCTTGTTTGGCCGGGCCGTGCACCGAGGCAAGCCGGTGGCCATCGAGGAACTGCAGGGTTCCGTGAGCGCGGCGCGTTTGGCGCAGCGCCAAGACGATGCATGATCGCCTTGGATACCAACGTGCTCGCCCGCGCGATCGTCGAGGAAGCCGACGCGGACGCGGCCACGCTGGCGCAACAACAGGCCGCGCGGGCATTGCTCTCATCCGGTCAAGCGCTGTTCCTGCCGGTCACCGTAATCGAGGAGCTGGAATGGGTGCTGCGCGGCGTCTACGACCTGCCCGAGGCAGAGATCGTTGCCCTGCTCGAAGATCTCTTGGCGATCGACAACCTGGTGGTCGATCGGGCTGCCGCCGTCGCCCGGGCGGTCGAGGGCCTTCGCCAGGGCATGGATTTCTCCGATGCATTGCACCTGGCGCAGGCCGGGCACTGCGGCCACTTGGCGACCTTCGATG
>JBATTL010000484.1:0-10190 GCA_049670525.1 Thiohalocapsa sp.
AGCCGGACACGTGGGTAAGGCAGATCACTCTCCGCGCGGCCGATGGCGTCCTGCACATGCTCGTCCCCGCTCACGGTAAAGCCATAGGCAGATGCAAGCCGCGCGAGTTCCTCCGCCACGTCTACCTGCGCCGCCTCGGCACCCACCAAGCAGCCGAAGAAACAGACGGCGATCGCCGCGTTCGGTAACGGAGAAAGAGCGACCGTGGATTCCCGACGCCCGAGGGTGCGACGAATCTGGCGGGCAACAAGATGAGCCAGCTGGTGCATGATTTGGACGGAAACCGCGTTAAACGTTTGGGGAAGTCTCGCATGCGCCGTTAACCGAACAAGCGACGCGAAAACCGGTGCTGCCGACGCGGTCTCCCGGCATTGCATCCAACCGGAAGTCCGCGCGCGCAAAGCCTCGGTTGACGCGCCAGGAGCCGCCGCGTATCACCCGAGCACTGCGCGCGGCGGCGAGGTCCTCCGTGCGCAGTCCGCCAGACAAATGGAATGCGCTGCGGCACCACTCCCAAATGTTTCCGGCGAGATCATCGACCCCCTGCAGGCTCTGCCCGGCGGGATACATGCCCACCGCTATCGTTCGCCCGACGCCCGCCTCGTCCGTGTTCGCCCGTCCGGCAAGCCAGTCGCAACCCCAAGGATAGACGAAGTCGTCACGCGCGCTCTGCGCAGCCCATTGCCACTCCCACTCGTCGGGAAGCCGTACTTCCAGGCCGAGTCTGGCAGCCAGCCACCGACAGTATGCGGTCGCATCGTGCCAGGAGAGCTGAGTCGCCGGATAATTGCAGCGGCGGGTCGCGTTCCAGCCCTCTAGGGGACGGCGTTCCAATCCGCTCCACCAACGGTCATCGAGAAAGCCATCCTCGGCGCAAACGAATGCGTCGTATTGCCCCAATGTCACCGGGTGACGCGCGAGCATGAAGGGTTCGACCCTGATCTCGTCGCGGCCATTGATGAAAACGACCCCGCCGGGCAGGTGGCACCAATACGGCACCGGACAGCCTCGCGACGCCAATACGCCGGGCCGCGGATCACCGATGCGAGCCAGACGCAGCCCGATATCCTCGCGACTCGCATCGTCGGTGCGAGAACATAGGATCTCCATCAGGAGGCGCTCCGACTCCGGTGTCAGAAAGTCCGCGGTAAGCAGGTCCCGCTCAAGCGAGTCGAGCAAACCGCTGGCTGAAAACAGCGATCGCGCGGGATCCAGCAGCTCGTCTGGCCAGCGCAAGTGATCGGGGCAACCCGATTTCTGCCAATTGACCAGATCGACACGCAACCGCGACTCCATTCGCTGCGCTTCACGAAGGCGCTCGACCCACAGTGCAAGTCGTCGCCAGCTCTCGAACAGGCTTTCATGCGCCAGATGGACTCGCGGCACAGGCTCCTCCTGAATCCGCAACAACGGTCGCCCGTCGTCGCTCAACGCGTCAATCACGCGACGGGCGATGGGATCGCGATCCCAGTGAACAAGTCGTTCGCTACGCGCAATCGGAGGATGCGAATTTTCCACACGAACCAACCGCGACAACACCCGCGGCAGCGCGACGGCGTCTGGATCGCCAGCCTCGGTCAGGGCCTGATCGCACCAATCATCGAAACTCCAGCGCGCCCCGACAACGGTAGAGGTGCTGCCTTTCTCCCGCGCGTAGATGGCCCGCGCCCGTGTGGCCAGGTAAAGCAGCGGGACAGGCTCTAGGAGCGACTCCGACACAAGCGCTTGAATCATCGGCTCCGGCAAACCGTGGGCCGCATCCTCTCCCAGAAGCTCACGCGGCCCGCGCAGCATCCAACCAAGTTGTGCCTGTGACGGTGTCGGCAGGCTCAGCAGTCCACCAGCATCCACCGCTTCCCGCAATAGCGGGGTCTCGATGCATTCGACGAGAAACTCGGCACGCAACGTTGCCACAACCCGGACTCTCGGCAACCTCAACGCCTGTTTCAGGACATCGAACACGACTCGCCGGTGCGTGCCACGAACATCAAGGAGCAACTGTTCCAGGCCATCGATGACGATCACCCAACGGGCACCGGTGGGCATCCCCGCAAGGACGAGTTCAAGGAATTCAGACCAGGCTGCTGGATTGCCATGCAGCGCTTTACGGAACCGATCGGCGTCGGCAAGACCCACGGAGCCACTCGCGGTACCCGTCGCCGTCAGGGCCTCGATCAGCCGTGCAACGGGATCGGCTGCACCGTCCGACAGCGACGTCAAGGCCACCGGCCAATCTTCAGAGTTGTCGAGCCCCGGCACGCCACCTCGGGCCAACGCGGCCATGAGCCCAGCCTGCACTAGCGATCTCTTGCCGCTTCCGCTGCGTCCGGCAACGAGCACGAGGCGGCCTGTGCCCGCCGCGAGCTTGCGCAGCAGCGTTCGAGTCTCAAGGCCGCGACCGAAGAACAGCGGCGCTTCATCGCATCGAAACGGCCGGGGACCCGGGTAGGGCTCCTGCAAGCGGCGGTCGCCAGACATCGGCGCCATTCGCCATATTGTGCGGCTGGACGATTCCTCCGAGCAGCCAAGCAACGGCGATCCCTTCACCGAAAAGCCCCGGTCAAGCACGGAACCGAGCAGCAGATCAGCAGCCGCCGGATCGCCGCCCGGCGATGGACCGGCGCAAATCCGAGCGACGACGGCGGAATCCCCCGACGAGCCTGTGTTGCCGTGGGCCAAGTCGACAGAATCCAGCTGCCATAATAGATCATCGACAAAGACGCGCCGCGCGTTGTCGTCGGACCAGAAAGGCAGTTCCTCCAACCAGGTCTGCAAGGCATCCGGTCGTGAATCATTCATGCTGCCAATGTTTCCTCACGTCGTCCCAACCGGTTGAGTAGAACCCTTGCTGTATCGGCCGCCCGATCGAGCGCCGGTCACCCTCGACATTCCCGCATCTAACCGGGTTCTCCCGAAACGCGGAAGGACCAAAAAAAAAGGCCCGTTGCTCCAAGGCGGCCCCATCCATCATGGCCTAACCTCACAATAACCTGCCGGCATCGATCGAGAGCCGAGTCGCCAGATCCACAATTGATGGCGCTCGGTTGTGATTGGCGGCGATTCGGCTTTCGTGGGCGATGGGCCAGATTCTCCCCACTTGCCGAAGCGTCTCTGTTGATGATAGCCTGGCTGGCTTTCAAGCAATTCTGAGGCGGCCTCCTGGACAATCCGGACCGCCTTTTGTGTTTCTGGAACCCGAGATTTCGATCAGCTCACGCCCATGACCGACCATCTCATGGCAACCTACGGCCGACTCCCCGTCGCCTTTACCCGCGGCGAAGGGGCTTGGCTGTGGGACAGCAATGGTAAGCGTTATCTCGATGCGCTGTCAGGGGTCGCTGTTTGTGGCCTCGGACATGCGCATCCCGCGGTTCGGGACGCACTGTGCGAGCAGGCCGGTGCTCTGATCCATACTTCCAATCTCTATCGCATACCAAATCAGGAAGCGCTCGGAGACCAGCTGTGCGCCACTGCGGGTATGGATCGCGTCTTCTTTTCGAACTCTGGCGCGGAAGCCAACGAGGCTGCGATCAAACTCGCGAGACTGCACGCACATCGAACCGGCGCGGATAAGCCTGAAGTGCTGGTCATGGAAGGCAGTTTCCACGGCCGCACACTAGCGACGCTCACTGCGACCGGGAACCGCAAGGCGCAGGCCGGCTTCGAACCATTGGTGCAGGGTTTTGTGCGGGTACCCTACAATGACCTAGGCGCGGTAAAGACCGCCTCGGCGAACCGTCCAAGCATCGTCGCCGTACTCGTCGAGCCGATCCAGGGCGAAGGCGGGATCATGGTGCCCGACGACGGCTATCTTGCGGGCTTACGAGAACTCTGCGACCGGCACGGCTGGTTGCTGATGCTGGACGAGATCCAAACCGGCATGGGTCGCACGGGGACGATGTTCGCCTACCAGACAACGGACATCATCCCGGACGTCCTGACCCTAGCCAAGGGTCTGGGCAATGGCGTGCCCATTGGCGCCTGTCTCGCACGCGGGGCCGCTGCCGATGTACTCGGTCCCGGATCCCATGGTTCCACCTTTGGCGGCAACCCCCTGGCCTGCCGCGCCGGATCCGCGGTTCTGAGCACGCTACAATCGGAACGACTCGCCGAGCGCGCGGGCGTGGTCGGAACACGCATGCTCGATGCGTTCCGGCACGCCCTGGATGACATCGCAGGCGTCAGTCAGGTCCGCGGCCGCGGGCTCATGATCGGTATCGAACTGGACCGGCCCTGTGCCGAACTCGTACCCCGCGCGCTGAGCGCGGCACTCCTCATCAACGTCACCGCCGGGCGCGTGGTGCGATTGCTTCCACCACTGATCATCGACGATCAACAGGCGGATCGCATCGTCAACGACGTCTCACGCCTCATCCGCGAGTTCCTCGTTGATGCGGCGTAAGCCCGGCCCCCCCGTCTCCGGGACCTGAACGCAATGACGCAACCGCCCCGTCATCTGTTGACCCTGCTCGATCTGTCGCCAGAAGAGGCGCGACGCCTGTTGCGGCGCGCCATTGAGCTTAAACGCATGGTCGCTGACGGGACCACGTACCTGCCACTCGCCCAACGCACGCTCGCGATGGTGTTCGAGAAGTCATCCACCCGCACTCGCGTCTCCTTCGAGGTCGGCATGGCCCAGTTTGGTGGTCATGCACTATTCCTATCTTCACATGATACGCAACTCGGTCGCGGCGAGCCCATCGAAGACAGCGCCCGAGTGCTATCGCGCATGGTCGACGCGGTGATGCTGCGCACCTTTGATCAAGCAAAGGTCGAGCGCTTCGCGACACACTCGCGCGTGCCGGTGATCAACGGTCTGACCGACCGCTTCCACCCCTGCCAATTGCTTGCAGACATGCAGACCTACTTGGAGCATAGGGGTAGCATCGAAGGAAAAACGGTCGCGTTCGTCGGAGACGGCAACAACATGTGCCACTCCTATATTAACGCCGCACGTTTGTTCGACTTCGAACTGCGCATTGCCTGCCCGGAAGGCTTCGACCCCGAGGAAGCAGTGTTGGCGGAAGCTCGCGACCGCTGTACCTTGCTGCGCGACCCGCCGACCGCCGCTGAGGGCGCGGACCTTGTGGTCACCGACGTCTGGGCGAGCATGGGACAAGAGGACCAGCAGAACGACCGCGCAGCCGTATTCGCAGACTATTGCGTCGACAGCGCCGTCATGGCAGCCGCCAAACCGGACGCATTGTTCATGCACTGCCTGCCGGCCCACCGGGGCGAAGAGGTCAGTACCGACGTCATTGACGGACCGCAGTCGGTGGTCTGGGACGAGGCCGAGAACCGTCTGCATTCACAAAAGGCCCTGCTGGAGTTGCTCATCGTTGGCGGCCCGCAATAGCCGCCCCGGCCGGCGGTCGGCCCAACACACCCGCAGTGCCCCGGCAACCATTGGGCGCGCATCCAGACGCACAGACATACGCAAGAGGACAACCGCAGTGACCCGCCTTTTGCTCATACTGTTGCTCGCCGTCGCGCTGCCGCCCTTCGCGACGCCCGCTCGCGCGGAGACGCGATACGTCACTGATCAGTACGACTTCAACCTCCGTGCCGGTGAAAGCAACCGTTACAAGATCATCCGCACCCTGCCGAGCGGCACGCCGCTGGAAATCATCGCCATTAACAAGAAGAACAACTATGCACATGTGCGCACCGATGACGGAAAGACCGGCTACATTCTGACCCGCTACCTCCAACCCGAGGCGGCGGCACGCAGCCAGATCGCCGATATGAAGGGGCGACTCGAAGAACTGCAACAAGCCCCGGACAAGCTGGCATCGCGGCTTAGCAAGCTTCAGCAGGATTACGAGAACCTGAGGGCCGGGTACGAGACACTGGATCGGAACAAAGAGACTCTGGAGCAGGAACTGGCCGAGGTCCGACACGCCTCGGCGAACGCGGTTCGCATTAACCAGGAACGTCAGCAACTACAGGGCCAAGTCGCCGGACTGACCGAGCAGATCGGCGACCTCGAACACCGCAACCGCGAACTCGCGAACCACCGCGATCAGCGCTGGTTCATGATCGGTGCAGGCGTTGTCGCCGGCGGCATTCTGATCGGCCTGATCCTGCCAAATCTGCGCCTGCGGCGACGGCGCAACTCCTGGGGCTCGTTGTGAGCAACATGGGATGCGGATCAGGAGCCTCGTTGGTCGCGTTCCTACCTGTCGCAAGGCACCACGAGCATCGCGGCCGCTGAATTGCCTGGCGGTAAGGAGCGGCCGGCACGCAACTCATCGCGGCACCTGATTAGCAAGGAACGTCAGCTAGCGCCACCGAGCGTCGTAACACGCTCCCAAATGAGGGTATCCCAGGGTTGATACGCCACGAATCCGGCATATTTCGCACCTTCGGCGCACCTGGCGGGCCGCTTACCAGCCGAAAAGACGGCTGGCTGAAATATCTTTCTAATCAGGTCGCGGCAAGCTGCGTCCACGCATAGAACACGATCGAAGATGAGCGATGGAACTGGACGCCGACCGACCTGACGAAGCTAAAGACGAGGCTTAATAGATGGTGCCCAGGGACAGAATCGAACTGCCGACACGAGGATTTTCAATCCACATGCCCCCTTCTAAAAACAGTGCCTAACGGTCGCTTTTCCTACACAGGGGTCACTAGAAGGGACACCATCTTGTAAATTTGCGCTAAGATAACGCCATGCGCACCAGTGCGGATTGACGCGCAAAACGAAACCCCGAGGGCTGGCACCCGCCGGGGCTTCTCGTCACCACCTGCTGAGGCAACAGCACATGGCAACTATCGAAAAGCTACACCGGGAAAGCGGCCCCGTCTACAAGGCTGTGGTCCGCAAGCAAGGACACCCGAAGACCACCCGTACCTTCAAGACCCGATCCGCTGCCGAACGCTGGGCACGCAAGCTCGAAACGAGCATTGAGCAAGACAACGCCGGGCTGACCAATGAAGCCCAACGGCATACGCTCGCCGAAACCATCGGCCAGTATCGCGATGCGGTACTGCCGCAACTGCGCCCAACAACCGCCCGCCCCTACGCCTTGCACCTTGGTTATTGGGAAGCCCGGCTAGGACACCTGAGACTGGCGGACCTGAGAGCAGTCCGCATCGACGAACACCGCGACGCCCTCGAGGCAGCAGGCAAGGCACCTGCGACCGTCAACCGCTACCTAGCCACCCTGGGAAGCGTACTGACCTACGCCGTGACGAAACGCCATTGGTTGAAGGTGTCACCAATGGCTGAGGTTGCAAAACTCACCGAGCGCAATGGGGGCACGCGCTACCTGTCCGCCGATGAGCTGGAGCACTTACTGGCCGCATGCCGCGTATCGAGCAGTCCTGATCTGCTGCTGGCCGTGCTGCTGTCGATCACCACCGGGGCAAGGCAAGGTGAAATCCTGGGACTGCGCTGGCGTGATATCGACATGCAGGCCGGGGTTATCCGGGTGCGAGTGGACGCCGAGACAAGCACCAAGGGCGGGATTCGAAGCCTGCCCATCGCTAGCCAGGTGCAGCCATTGCTACAAGCGCGCCTCGAACAGCGCGCCGCCGAGCGCAAACAGGCCAAGGTGGCCGCGTTGCAGGATGACGGACTCGTGTTTCCAAGCAGGGTCAGTAGGAATCAGCCCGTACAGCTTCGCACCCCTTGGGAAACCGCACTGCGCCGAGCTGGCATCGAGAGCTTCAGATGGCACGATCTGCGCCACAGTTGCGCTTCGTTTCTGGCCAAGGGCGGAGCTTCATTACTCGAGATCGGGGCTGTGCTCGGGCACAAGTCCGCGAATACGACGAAGCGTTATAGCCACCTGACCGAGCAGCACACGCACGAGCTGGTGCATGCGATGGCTGATAGCGTTCTGGGAAATGGCGGGGGTGAGTAATGCCGTCGAAACAAGTCGCGGATATTGCCACCGCTGAGGCTGAACAGTGCCTACGTGCCGAACTGAAATACAATCGTCAGAACAACATACTGCGGAGTGAAAACCGCATTATCGAGCGCCTACTGGCCGCACGCGGCGAAATGCGTGCGGTCTATCATGAATTGGCGCGACATCTCTCATCCGGGCGCGAACGTTGCACCGTGCTGCGTAGTCTTGTGACCATGGCCGCGTTCTGGAATCGGGATAAAACAAAGACGGTACGTGACCAGCTTGGTCGGGCCGAGCGCTTGAATCGTGCTATTGAGGAGAAAGCACGGGAACTCGCCAGCCTGTTACGCATGCGCTCTGAAAGCTGCGGTGATGTTTACACGCCTGACGATTACCATCCGCTCCACCTTATCGACCGCGCCGCGCTCACCAGTCACGAGCCTTATAAAGTCGAACTGTTTCGATTCTGTGTCAAAGAGCATCTTGACTTTCTACGCCATGATTTCGACCTGAAGTATTGGCCAGGAATGGACCAAGTGTTAGACGCCTTGGCCGATACGCAAACAGCTACCAAACCACAACCACACGATCCAGCAATGCGCGCCGCAGTTTCCGCCCGTACTCATTCGGACGCAGACTTTATTCGCGCATGGTTGTTCGACCTTCACGAACGAACAGGAAGACGGCATGGGTGGGACATCCGTTCAAGCCTTCCCAAAGACTTCCGGCTATCACATGAAGCTATGGCGCGTTGTGCTAATGCTGCCCTTGGCCTCGACCCCCCTATGAGTGCGGGTACAGTTGGAAAACGAAGAAAGGTCTTCGAAAAGGAGCTTTCGGACAGTTCGCCGGAAAATATCTAACCCAACTGTCGCGGACAGTTGCGTCGCACGCACCGATGCTACATCACGTTACGGGACGCGCACCGCGCCCCGCAAAGCCGTGAGGTGCATCGATGTCTCAACTCCCCGCCGTCCCACAGAACGCAATGCCGGAAGCGCCTATTCAATGGCGCAGCATTCCCGCGCTCGCCGAACGTATTAATGCCGGCGCCAAGCACCCCACGCTAAGCTCACATGCCATTCGCCATTATGTGCGCCGCGCCAATGAAAACGGCCTGGCTCCGCATATTCGCCGACTGGGCCGAAAACTACTGGTGAATGAAGCTGGCTTTATTGATTGGCTCGGCCAGCAGGGGGCCGACGCCAATGGCTAGACGATCCACCGAGCGCCGCCGCCAACGCCGAGAAAAACAGCGGCGTCGATCGCCAGACCCCGGACACGGAAGCGCCCCAGCAGTGCCACCTGCCGAGGCGCGGGACGATCGAGCGATGAAGACGCACGCCGACCGGACCAAGGGAGGGCGCGCGCATGGATTCTAACTTATACGAAAACCTGCTGTCTCGCCTGGCTGGCGTCATTCGCACCGGAGACGGCCGATGGTCCGCGCGCTGTCCGGCGCATGAGGACCGGTCGCCGTCTTTGAGCGTCCGTAACGATGGCGATCGGATTCTGTTCCACTGCCACGCGGGATGCCATCCCGATGACGTGCTCGCCGCTGTCGGTTTGGCGTGGCGCGACCTATACCCGGACAAGTGGCAGGCCGCGCACCGGGCCGCTATTGCCACTGGAAACTACTTGCATCGCAAGCGCCGGACCCGCGAGTTGCGAGACGGCATTGACCTGGACGTTGAACGTTCGATTCTGCGGATCGTCGCCGCTGATCTGCGAGCCGGGAAGGCGCTCACCATCGAGGATCTGGGCCGCGTCGAAGTGGCACGCCAGCGCGTTATGGCCGCGCGGGAGAAGGCGGCATGACGGCTCAAGCCTCCCGATTGAATCCTGACGAGTTGGAGGCTTTGGCTGGCAGTAGAGAGGCCGGCGGCACAGTCTGGCGTGACCCAGAACCCTTGCCTGCCGGACTGCCGGACGTGTCGCCCTTCGATTCGGCCTTGCTGCCAGCGGCGCTTCGGCCGTGGATTCTCGACATTGCCCAGCGAATGCAATGCCCCGCGGACTTTCCGGCCGCGGCGGCTGTTGTCTGCTTAGCATCCGTCGTCGGACGGCAAGTCGCTATTCGCCCCAAAGCGCGCGACGACTGGACCGTTGTCCCCAACCTTTGGGGCGGCATCATCGGCCGGCCATCGCTAGTGAAGTGCCCGGCGCTTGCCGAACCGATGCGGATGATTGACGCCCTGGAGGCAAACGCCCGCGATGAGCACCAAGAAGCGGAACGCGAGTACCGCGCTGCGTGCGTCGTCAGCGAAGCCGTCAACAAGCAAGCCACCCAGGGCGTTGCCAAGGCGGTCAAAGACGGCGACCTGATAAAGG
>JBATTL010000485.1:0-4540 GCA_049670525.1 Thiohalocapsa sp.
TGATCCTTGCGGGTGGGCGGGGCGCGCGCCTTCGTAATCTGACCCAGTGGCGTTCCAAGCCCGCGGTACCGTTCGGCGGCAAGTTTCGGATTGTCGACTTTCCGTTGTCGAATTGCATCAATTCCGGGATCCGACGCATTGGGGTCTTGACCCAGTACAAGGCACATTCGCTGATCCTTCATATTCAGAAGGGTTGGGGCTTTTTGCGTGGCGAGTTCGGCGAGTTCGTCGAACTTTGGCCAGCGCAGCAAAGGGTGGCTGAGACCGCCTGGTACGCGGGCACGGCCGATGCGGTTTTTCAGAATCTCGATATCCTGCGCAACCACGACCCCGAATACGTGCTCATCCTTGCCGGCGATCACATCTACAAGATGGATTACGGCACCATGATCGCCCAACATGTCGAGTCCGGCGCGGACATGACGGTAGGTTGCATCGAGGTCGACCTGGAGCGCGCCCGCGATTTTGGCGTCATGGCCGTGGATCGGGATGGCCGAGTTCGCAGTTTTGTCGAGAAACCCGTCGACCCGCCCACGATACCGGGCCGTCCCGATGCCGCGCTGGCCTCCATGGGCATCTACGTCTTCAACCGCGATTTTCTTTTCGAGCAATTGATCAAGGACGCGGATGGGAGCGGATCCAGCCATGATTTCGGTAAGGACATCATTCCGGGCGTCATCGACCAGTATCGGGTCATGGCCTACCCATTTCGCGATCTCAAGACCGGCGAGCAGGCCTATTGGCGTGATGTGGGCACCGTCGATGCGTTCTGGGAAGCCAATCTGGAGTTGATTGGCGTGACGCCGCCGCTCAGCCTGTATGATCAGAGTTGGCCAATCTGGACCTACCAGGAGCAGTTGCCCCCGGCCAAGTTCGTGTTCGACGAGGATGACCGCCGGGGCATGGCCGTGGATTCCATGGTTTCTGGCGGCTGTATCATCTCTGGATCCACCGTGCGCCATTCCCTACTTTTTTCCAGCGTACGTGTGAACTCTTACTCCTATGTCGAGGGATCCGTGATGCTGCCGAATGTCGAGATCGGCCGCAACTGCCGTATACACCGTGCGGTCATCGACCGCTGGTGCAAGATCGCGGAAGGTACCGAGATCGGCTACGATCGTGCCGCCGATGAGGCCGCCGGATTCCACGTCACCGAGAGCGGCATCACGTTGGTCACCGCCGATCTGCTCGGTCAGCAGATCAACCGGCTACGCTGATCTGGGCCGAAACCGGCACCTGTCTCTCCGGTGCTCGATCCCCATTCACGGCCTCATCCATTAAAAGCCCGGATTGCGATATGGACACAATGACTGCTCGTGACAGTCTCGATCAGCGCCGCGCGGGCGTTTTGTTGCATGTCACCTCGCTTCCCGGTGCTGGCCCCTGCGGTGATCTCGGCGCGGAGGCGTTCAACTTTGTCAACTTCCTGGCGGACTGCGGCGTCTCTGTCTGGCAAATGCTCCCGGTGGGACCGCCCCAGGGCAGCGAATCGCCTTACCAGACGAGTTCGGCTCACGCCGGAAGCGGGCGTCTGATCGGTCTGCAACCGCTGTTGCAGGCCGGCTGGCTGGAATCGATACCAGAAGGCGATTTCGACGAGGCCGACAAGCTTTCAGCGCTGCGTCACGCTCATCGACGTTTTCGACAGATCGCCGACGATCGGGAACAGGGCGCACTCGCTGCCTACGTTGCGGACCAGCGTTATTGGCTGGACGACTACGCGCTGTTTCGCGCCATCAGTGAGGAACGTCAAGCCCCCTGGTGGGAGTGGCCAGAAGGCTTGCGCGAGCGGGAAGGCAAAGCGTTGAATCAGGCCCGCGATCGTCTTGGGCCGGACCTGGACTATATTCGCTGGGAACAATTCGAATTCTCCCGGCAATGGGCGTCACTGCGTGCGCATGCGACTCGGCGCGGCGTTCTGCTATTCGGCGACATGCCGATCTTCGTCGCGCATGACAGCGCGGAGGTCTGGGCGCGGCAGCGGGATTTCGATCTCAACCAGGACGGCACGCTTCGCGTGGTCGCCGGCGTGCCGCCTGATTACTTCTCCGCAACGGGCCAGCGCTGGGGGAATCCGCTTTATCGCTGGGACCAACTCGCCGCGAATGACTATCGTTTTTGGATCGAGCGCGTCCGGACCCAATTCGCGTTGTTCGATGTCATCCGCATCGATCACTTTCGCGGCTTCGAGGCATTCTGGGAGATCCCAGGCGATGCGGCGACCGCCATCAACGGCAATTGGGTGCAGGCGGGTGGCGATGCGCTGTTCGAGCGTCTGGAGCGGGAGTTCGGTCGGCTGCCGCTGGTCGCGGAAGACTTGGGAGTGATTACCGACAAGGTCACCGCGCTGCGGCGCAAGTACCGCATGCCTGGTATGAAGATCTTGCAGTTCGCGTTCGGCGGCGACCCGCACAATCCCTACTTGCCGTACCGGCACAGCCGTGACGCCGTGGTCTACACCGGTACCCACGATAACGACACCACGTTAGGTTGGTACCAGTCCCTGGAGGACGACGAGCGCGGCCGTGTCGATGACTACCTGGGGCATTCCCGGGAGTCAATGCCCTGGCCTCTAATTCGCTGTGCCTTTGGTTCACGGGCCAATCTCGCCGTCGTACCGATGCAGGATCTGCTGGCCCTGGATGGCGCACATCGCATGAATGTCCCCGGCGTGACGAGTGGCAACTGGCGCTGGCGCTTCGACTGGGATCAGGTCGACGCGGAACTCACGTTGCATCTAACACATTTGGTTGAACTCTACGCACGGGCAGAGCCGAACTGAGAGCGCCAACGCGCGGGCACAGGGTTGCTCTTGGAGTCGTCGGACGGTAGCGGCGTCAAGGACGCGTGGAGCATGCGCCATGGGTGATCAAGACCTTTGGCTTTCCGATCTCCGATTTCCCGCCAGGCGCGGGAACACCCTGCCGTGGACCGCATGGTGCTCGATCCATGGCTAATCCGGCATCGTTGCCCGGACCTTGCGGAGCTATCTGCACTCTTGACCACGTTTGGCGGCCAGCATCGCCGACCTGTTCGAGACCCGCTCCCTCGGCGACCAGCGGGAGGTCTACGACACGCGGGTTTGTCCATTGCGAACACTGTTCAATACGATGCCTCGCGGGAAAGGCTGCTCCATGGCCGCTCGGAGTTGATCGAGCGGCTGGACACGCCCGCTGGCGCCCAGGTCGTCGAACTCGGCGCGGGCACGGGCCGCAACCTGCTGTTTTTCGGCGACAGGCTTGGCAGGTTCGGCCAGGTGGAGTTGGTCGATCTGTGTCGACCGCTGCTGGACCAAGCCCGCCGTCGAACGTGCGCGTGATCGAGGCCGACGCCTGCACCTACCGACCAGCGCGGCCGGTGGATCTGGTCTATTTCTCCTACGCGTTAACCATGATCCCGGACTGGCCGGCCGCCATCGACAATGCGCTGGCGATGATCAACACCGGTGGTCTGCTCGGCGTCGTCGCCTCGCGACCGAGACGATTTCCCACTGAAACGGATCGAACCCCATTGCCGGGCGTGTGATAGAAACTGTCGCGCCGGGGTCGCGCAGATCCGGAGGCTACCGTGCAGCGTCTACCCCATATTGCTTTTCCCAGGCGGGGGGCGCAATGTCATAGTTATAGTGTGGGTTCCGTGCTATAAACCACGCCGCCGGGATCCCGGTCCAAAAGCTGCATTTAGGAGTCTACAATGGACGAGCGCGAGAACGTCACCGCATCCAACAAGAAGAAGGCACAGTTGGCCACGAAAGTCGCGAAGGTTGCCACCCTCTACAGCCCGCGGACCTGGAAAGAGAAGGGACTTCCCTGGAGCCTCGGCCTGTTTGCGATCACTCTCGCGGTGATCATCATTGCGCTTGGGATCTACTGGTCGCGTTCACCCGGCATGTTCGACGTCAGACAAGAGGCGTTGAACAGGGCCGGCGGCGAACAGACCGAATTGGTGCCGGGCTATGTCACCACGGCAACCGCGATTCTTATCGCCGAGACCTTGCTCGACAAGCCCGGTGGTTACCTGAGCAATGACATGACCCCGCCGGGGATTTATCTCGACAACATTCCGAGTTGGGAGTTCGGCGTCCTGACGGAGGTCCGCGATCTGGTGCGCTCGATGCGCAACGACTTCAGCCGTTCGCAGACGCAGTCCGTGGAAGACAAGGATCTGCAAGTCGGCGAGCCGCAGTTCCACTTCGACTCCGAATCCTGGATCTTGCCTTCGTCGGAGTCCGCCTATCGCAAGGGTCTGGAGAGCTTGAACAGCTACCTGAACCGGCTTGCCGATACAAAGGCCCAAGACGGCCAGTTCTTCACCCGCGCCGACAACTTGCGGGCCTATCTTGCGATCGTCGAGAAGCGGCTTGGCAGCTTGGCGCAGCGTCTAGCGGCAGGGGCCGGCCAGAACCGTCTTAATATCGATCTGGCTGGCGATTCAAATGCCCGCCAGTCCACGCCAACTCCCGCAGAGCAGCGCACCAAGACGCCTTGGTTGGAGATCGACGACGTCTTTTTCGAGGCGCGGGGCTACTCTTGGGCGCTGT
>JBATTL010000486.1:0-8753 GCA_049670525.1 Thiohalocapsa sp.
GTTCAGGTCTGGCCCATCCTGATCCAGTGGAGGCTTCGATCCCCCGGAGCGCGCCTGGTTGTCGTTCTCGGACGCGTCCTCGGGCTCGGCCGCGCCACCCCGTTCCGGTTCGGATTCCTGCTCGGAGCCAGGGGGCTCGCGCCCGCCGTCGGTGCCCTCCTCGGTTTGATCGTCCCCCGCCGCAATCTGATCCTTTTCGATTTGAGGTTCGGGCGACTCCGCCTTGGCGTCGCTGTCCTGCTCCGGCAGATCACCCCCTTCAACGCCCTCGTCGCGCTGTTCGGCGTCCTCGCCGCCGTCGATCTCGTCACGCGAAGCGCGCTCGTCGCCGAGGTCCGCGTCGTTGTCTGACTCGTCGCTGGTCTCTTCACCAGCATCGGGCTCCACCTTGGAATCGTCGCGCTCTTCGTCGCCTTTGCCTTCAGCAGGCTCCTGCTGCTGCTCGCCGCCTTCGGCGTCGTCCCGCTCCTGATCGCCACCGCGTCTGCTGTCGCTGACTTCGTCTCCAGTGCTGCCTCCCGTGTCGATTTCGCCGTCGGCGCCCTCGTCCGAATCCGTCTCCCCGTCTTGGTCGCCCTGCCCGCTTTGCTCCCCCTGCTCAGAACCGCCACCGGATTCTTGATCCTGCTCGGACCCCGCGTCGGACTCCGCTTGTTGTTCACCCTCGCTTCCCTGCTGCGACTCGCCGGCCTGCTCGCTTTCCTGCTCCTGATCCCCTTCCTGCTGTTGTTCCTGTTCCTGATCCCCCTGCTGGGCGTCTTGATCTCCCTGTTCCTGCTCACCCCGCTGATCCTGTTGTTCTTTCTGTGCCTGTTCCTGTTCCCCCTGCTGCTGTTCCGCATCATTCTCCTCGGACTCCGGCTGCTCTTCGGACCCCGATTCGTCCTGGTCCTTGGTCTGCTCCTGGGTCTCATCCCCGGTCTGCTCCTCAGTCTGCTCAGCTTCCGCGAGCTGCTCGTCGTCCTCCGACTCCTCCTCTTGCTCGAACGCCTGCTGCTCTTGCCTGGCAAGCAGGCCCCGGGCCAGCGCGAGATTGCGATGCGCATCGTCGTGGTCCGGGTCTACGTTCAACACCTGTTCGTAGGCGTCGATTGCACCTATCAGATTGCCCTGTTTGAGTCGGGCGTTGCCAAGATTGTAGCGAGCCCTGGTCTGATCGGAAGCCCGCTGTACGCGGCCAAACGCGTCCTCGGCTTCGGCGAAGCGCTCGCCGCGATAGAGCGCAACACCGCGGTGAAAGGCATCGGAAAAACCGGCCGCCGCAGCATCGAAATCGCCCGCATCGAAACGATCCATCGCCTCCTGCTCATGGTTGCGGAACCAGCCCGCATTCGCGGCTGCCGCCGCAGTCAAGGTCAGCACGCAGGAGAAAAGGACGGCGCGAGCAATCATAGGCGCCCTTCGTCCCGTGCAACCTGCCGCGGCCGGCCCTTGAAGCGTGGCAGCAGCAAGGCGACCAGCAGTAGGACGGGCAGATAAAAACGGTCGTACCAGATGCGTGTACGTTCGTCACCCCCTTCCGCGGGCAAGCGGCTGACGGCGGCAGCGTCGAGGACCGCGAGGCTGTCATCGTCGCGATAGTCGGCCAGCTGATAAAGGCCGCCTCCCGCGTCAGCCAATGCGCGCAGCTGGGCCTTATTCAGACTTGAACTCACGGGCTGACCCGCGGCGTCGACCAGCGGCTGGCCCCGTGGACCGGGTACATCGCCACCAACTTCGCTGCCGACACCAAGGACGTGGAGCCGGATACCACGCTCGAAGAGACCTGCAACGCGTTCGGGCAGTCCCGGCTCATCGAAGTCGCCGTCCGTGATCAACAGCAGCGAACGGCCGCTATCCTCCGGCAGCGCATCGAGCAGGACCTCGGCCCGATCGAGGGACGCATGGAGACGGCTGCCCTGGAGCCGGGCAAGATCGGTGGACAGGGCTGGCAGCGCGAGCAGGATGGTCTGGCTGTCTTCAGTGACCGGCGAGATCACATGGGGCACCGAGGCAAAGGCGATCAGCCCAAGCCGAACGCGCCGGTTCAGCATGATCAGATCTTGGATTTCCTGGCGCGCTCGACCCAGGCGTGACGGGGCGACATCGGCGACAGCCATGGACCTGGAGACATCCAGAAGCAAGAGTAGATTGTCACCGGGGTGAAACAGACGAACGTCCTCGTAATCCCAACGCGGACCCGCCATGGCAGTCAGCAGCAGCAGCCACAATCCCGCCCAGGCGAAGTATCGCCTCCGGCGCTCCGAGGTCTTGAGCGCGCGGCTGCCGCTGAGGTGCGGCAGCAGATGGGCATCGGCGTAACGGTGTACCGGTCCCTTGGCGGCACGGGCGGCAGTGCGCCAGAGCCACCACGCCACCGGGGGTAGCACCAGCAATCCCCAGAACCAGCCGGGCTCGGCGAAATGGAAGCCCATCTCAAGCATCGGCCGCCCTACGCGCCAAGCGCCGACGACCCTCGGGGAACAGGCCGAGTCCGAGCAGCGCGACCATCGACAGGCCCAGCGGCCAGCGATAGAGGGGCTCGGGCAGGTATGCGGTGCGGGTCTCGGTCTCGGTCTTTTCCAACTCGCCGATGCGCAGCGAGATCTCCTCAAGCGCGCTGGTGTCGGAGGCGCGGAAATAGGCGCCACCGGTGATGTCGGCGATGCGCTGCAGCGTGTCTTCGTCCATGGTCAGGTCGTCCCAGACCTGGCGCTGGCCCTTATACAGGATCGGAATGCGCTCTTGCTTACTGCCGACGCCAATGACATAGATGCGCACGTTGGCAACGCGCGCCAACGCGGCCGCCTCCAGCGGCTGGAAGTTTCCAGCGGTATTGTCGCCGTCGGCGATTAGAATCATGACGCGCGACCCCTTGGGTCGATCACGCAGTCGCTTGACGCCCAAGGCGATTGCATCCCCCAGGGCCGTGCTGCCGCCCGCGATGCCGGGTTCGATGTCTTCCAGCAACTGGTGGACCGCGTTGCGGTCGATGGTGAGCGGGGACAGCACGTAGGCGCCGCTGCCGAACAGCGTCAGCCCAATGCGGTCGCCGGCGCGCTGGTCGATGAAGCGTCCCATCACGCCTTTGACCACCTGCATTCGGCTCACTTCTCGACCCTCGACCGTGAAGTCGAGGGCATTCATGGAATTGGAGGCATCCACCGCCAGCATCAGGTCATAGCCAGGACTGGAGACCTCGGTATGTGGTACCAGCCATTGAGGTCGCATCAGCGCGAGGATGAGCCCGATCCAGACAAGCAGCAGCAACAACCGATACAGCCAGCCGGCGATTTGCCGGCGCGGACCGCGGGCCTGGTAAACGGCACGCAATTCTTCCAGATGCGGATGCATCAGCGTGATGCGCTGACCCTCGAGCTGTTGTTCTTGGGCCGCGCCGGGGCGCTCCCGCCAGAGCAGCGGCAGGATCAGCGGTAGCGGCAAGAGCAGCCCGAACCACGGCCAATGGAACTCGAAAAGGGGAAAACCGAGCAGTGCCATGGTCGCAGGCGCCCGTCAGCCGTTTGCTCTGTCGGCAGTATTAGCCAAATTCCCCGTCCGCCGACCAACACGCGTCACGAGTGCGCGCCACGACAACAACGAGAAGGGCTTGGCTAGCCATGACGCGGATCGCGCTGTTTGCATCACGGGTTGCGACTTGGAGTCAGACGTGGAGTCAGACTTGGATGCCATGGTGACCGATTTCGGGTCACCTGCGACGACCCAATCGATGACCGCGTCGATGAGTTCAAGCAGGGCTCTCCGATCGGCATCGTCGTTGGAAGGGGGGGCATAGGGAAGGTCAAGCAGCAGCCGGCCCCGGCTCCGCCAGTCGAAGCCCTTCGGATCATTATCCGCGAGCCAGCCAAGCCAGTCGGTGCCATGCAGGCCGGCGCAAGCGGCACGACCATGACGGGCCATCGCGATGCGGCGCAGCAGTTCCGAGAGTTCGGAGGCGCTCTCCCGGACGGACGCAGTCTCCGCATTCCGCCGCAACCGCCTCAGCTTGCGGCTAGCGTCCAAGCGCCAACTGCCGAGCGTGATCATCGGGATCGGCACCGACAGCCGCCAAACCAGATCGAACCGCCATAGCGCCAGCGCCAGCAGTGCCACAGCCCCGAGCAGAAGCCACCAGCCCGGCGCTGGTGGCCACCAGGGGTTGCCCATCAGGGCGTGAATATCGCGAAGTTCGTCGGTTTCGGGGAACATGACTCAGACGGCGCGGCGGCGCGCGCGCTGCTCCAGGCTATGGATCAGACTCAGATGGATCTCGCGGTCGGTGCGGATCGGCATCAGGATGATGTTGAGTCGATTCGCAACTGCCGTCATCACCTCCCTCCGCTGTTCCCATGCGGCGCGATAGGCACGCTGGGCGCTGGTATTGTCGGTATCGATCTCGATCAGCGTTCCATCGCTGCCGGAAAAGGTCGTGGGTCCCATGGATGGGATCTCCCAATCCGCCGGGTCGTCCACCGGCAGCAGCACAACGGCATTGCGCTGCACGAGATTTCCGAGCACGCGCTCCAAGTCGCGCACGTCGCGATTCAGGTCGGCGATGATGAAAATCAGAGAGCCCGTTGGCAGACCGCGGGTGGCGCGTTGCAGCGCACCCGCGAGGCAGTCCAGGGAGGCGATCTTTTCGGACGCAGGCTGTGCCAAGGTGCGCAGCAACTGCCAGAGCGCACGCCGGCCCCGTGCTGGGCGGAAATGCTGCAGCCCGGACTCGGGGTCGCCGAAGGCCATACCGCCGACGCGGTCCTGAAGCCGACTCGCGGCCCAGCCAATCAACGCCGCCGCGCGTGCCGCCTGGACAGTCTTGAAGGTGCCTCGGGTCCCAAACACCATATGTGGGCCCCGATCGACGCAGAGCACAACACTGCGCTCGCGCTCCTCGCGGAACACCTTGAGGTGCGGCTCGTTGGTGCGGGCCGTGACCTTCCAGTCCATGTAACGGATATCGTCACCCTCGCGGTACTCGCGCACTTCTTCGAAATTGACGCCGGCGCCGCGAAACACCGAGGCATAGAGCCCCGCGAAGGTGGAGTTGACCAAATGATGCGACGGCATGCCAAGCGTGTGGGCCTGATGCCGCAGTTCCAGCAGATCGTCGAGACGGGGGTAGAGACTCAAACCGAGCCTCCGGTCACGGGATAGCGACCAGATTCAACAGACGGTTGACGAACTCGTCGGTGGTGATCCCTTCGGCCTCAGCCTCAAAGGTCAGTAGGAGTCGATGGCGCAGGATCTCCGGTGCGACAAGCTGGATATGGTGCGGGGCGACAAAGTCGTCGCCGTCCAGCCAGGCGCGCGCGCGGGCGCAGCGGGCGAGCGCGATACTCGCGCGGGGGGAGGCCCCGAAACGGCACCAGCGGGCCAGGTCGTCGTCGTAGAGCTTCGGATTCCGGGTCGCCTGCACCAGGTCAACGATGTAGCTGTGCAGCCTCGGGTCCAGATAGAGCGCGGCGACAGCGCGGCGCATCGCGAACAGTTCCGCCTGGGGCAGGGGATTGGCCGGCGGCGCGTAGCTCTGTTGTTGCTGTTGGCCGTCCAGTTCGAGAATCTTCAGCTCCTCGTCGCGGCTCGGGTAGGTAACCACCGCCTGCATCAGGAAGCGGTCGAGTTGCGCCTCCGGCAAATGATAGGTTCCTTCTTGCTCCACCGGATTCTGCGTTGCCAATACCATGAATAGCTTGGGCAGTGGATAAGTGCGCTGACCGACCGTGATTTGGTGCTCGCCCATGGCCTCCAGCAATGCCGACTGCACCTTTGCGGGGGCACGGTTGACCTCGTCGGCGAGTAGCACGTTGTGGAACAGGGGTCCCTGGCGGAACTCGAATTCACCCTTCTCGTGGCGATAGATGTCCGTGCCGATCAGGTCCGACGGAAGCAGGTCGGGGGTGAACTGGATGCGGTGAAAGTCGCCCTCCACGGCCTCCGCCAGGGCCTTCACGGCCGTGGTCTTGGCAAGGCCGGGCATGCCTTCCACCAGCAAGTGGCCATCACTCAGCAGGCACACCAGCATGCTGTCGATGAACTTCTGTTGGCCGATGATGCGCGACGCGATGTGCTCGCGAACCGATGTCAGATCTGCGGGGGTCATGGTCGAATACTGCTTTGCGTCCCTGGTTAAGGGCCTGTGTCGCCGATGTCCTCGATGCCTGCCTTCCTGGCGGCTCGTTATGCCCACAGATCCTGAGGCTTTTGCCTGGTCTGCGCAACCGCGCCAGGGCTTATGGGTGCATCAGCAGAAGTTGTGCGGGATATCCGAATATGCTGATTTTTCAGGTCATAGGCTTGGTTGGCATGGTTATCCGCGCACCAGTCGGTAAACGCTACCGCCACATCCAACAAGCGGCGACGACACTGGCGAACGATGGTCCGGCCCGCCGACCCGATGAGCCAAGTGACGCCTGGATCAGGCTGGCGCGTCGTTGTTTCTTGGGCTGCGCGAGGTTTGGCGCTCCGGACCGACGCACATCGCCATCAGTCCATCGAGTTCCGCCTCGTCGAAGCCGGCAAGGCGACGATCCGTCAGGTTGAGCGGGCAGCGCACGGCGCCGCGGAAACGCTCACGGATCAGCTTCAGATAGGTCGAGCGCGGTTCCAGACCCCGTTGTTCACAAAGCCAGCGGAACCAGCGGCTGCCGATAGCGACATGGCCCACCTCGTCGCGCAGGATGATTCGCAGACGGTCGGCGGTATCTTCGTCGCCTACGGCCTGCAGACGCTCGATCATGCCCGGTGTGACATCGAGACCTCGCGCCTCCAGCACGCGGGGCACCAGCGCCATGCGTTCAAGCAGGTCGCCAGCGGTTTGTCGGGCCATTTCCCAGAGGCCGTCGTGTGCGCGAAAGTACCCGTAGTCATACCCAAGGCCGCGGAGGCGCTCCCGCATCAGGCTGAAGTGATACGCCTCCTCATCGGCGACACGAATCCAATCGGCGTAATAGTCGGATGGCATTCCGGGAAACCGCAGCACGGCGTCGAGGGCAAGGTTGATGGCGTTGAACTCGATGTGAGCAACCGCATGGATCAGCGCGGCCCTGCCCTCGGCATGCTGCAGTCCACGCCTCGGCAAATGTCGCGGCGCGACCAATTCCGGCCGTACCGGTCGACCGGGTTGGCTCGGGGAGAGAGCTTCGGTGTGCAGCACATCGAGTGGCTGCTCAGCATTCAAGAAACCGGCCGCCGCGGCGCACGTCTGCTCGACTTTGCGGGTCGGTTCACATTCGGCGAAACAGGCGAGGAGCGACCTGAGCAAAGGGGCTTGCGTCATGAGTACCGAACACTTCTAATACTAAGGATTGATTGGGCGACTGGCCATGGCCAAGGTCGCGGGGACTGATGCGTCCAACTCGGAGCCGGCGGCGGCGCGAACCGACGGCCGCTCAGTCTTGCCGACAGCCCTTTGCCATGCAGGGCGTTCGTTTGGGTTACTCTATCGGTAATCCACCTAAAACTAAATCAGTACAAGTTCATCGACGCGGCTTCGATCCACTGAGAGTCCGGGAAAATCATGAAAATCTGTACCGAGTGCCACAGTTCACCTTTGCCCTACGTACTGGCGGTCCTAATCGCCACCATCGTAGGATTTATAACCTGGCTGACGCTCGGTCTTTCAAGCTACGAACCTCTCACGCGCGTCGGCGCGAGTGTCGCGGCTTTTGTCGCCGTTGGCGGGACACTCCTGCACTACGTGCTGTCCTGTATCCGGCGCCATTGCCGACACCAGCACCGATACGCGGGCGCTTCGTCGCAACCGCGGCCCTGACCCGAACTCAGGCGCTGCAGCAGCAGGCGCTCCAGCAGTCCGAGTCCGTTTTCCTGGCGTCACCGGCCCGAGGGCCGGAGTATCAAGCAACACCAGCTGCCGTTACCTTGTTTCGCAAATAGACCGGCACCGCCTGCTCCGGCGAGCACGCCTCGCCACGCTGAAACCTGTCGGCTGCGAGTACCGCAATATCCCGAGCCTCGCACTCGCGGTCACCATCGACCCGTCCCAAGGCTGATCCCACGCGCTTCGCGAGTTGCTCGTCATAGGTAGACCAACCGCCGCCGAGCCCTTGCCAGCGGGCCATTTCTGGAACGGTCCCCGGAACCCAGACCGCGTCAGGCGCGCAGACCATGTCGTCGCACCTTGCCCGCATCAGGCATCCCTTGTCAGCCTCGTAAGCCCCCCAATAAACTTCCCCCATGCGGGCATCGAACGCACAGAGCGCGCGCCGGACTCCGGCTTCGCGCTGCCCACCCTGGGCAAGGGCCGCGAGCGTCGATATTCCGACCACCGGCAAATCAGCGCCGAATGCAACGCCTTGAACCACCGCGGCCGCAATTCGCAGACCCGTGAACGAACCCGGTCCGACGCCGAAGGCCAGCGCGTCGAGATCGCGCGCCACGAGCCCGGCCTCCCGCAATAGCGCGTCCATCATGAACAGGATTAACTCGCCGTGGCGCCGTGGTGCCTGTTCGAGCCGCTGCGACAGCGCTCCGTCATGTAGCAAGGCGGCTGAACAGGCGGTGCCGGATGTGTCTATCGCGAGGAGCTTCACGGGATTGATTTGGTCGGTGATTGTAGATCTGAGAAGCAGGTTCTTCAAAACCCGTCCCAGACGCGCACGGGGAAGACGCTGGGAGCGCGTTTGTAGAGCATATCGCGCGCTTCAGGGGGCGTGAACATTAAATATCCATCTGAGCGCGGGCGACAGGCCGTAACCACACTTCCGGCACGATAGCAAGACGCGACAACCATGAGACATCTGCGCTGTCGCGATTTT
>JBATTL010000487.1:0-1957 GCA_049670525.1 Thiohalocapsa sp.
GTGCAGCGCCGAAGAGCGACGAGCACCGGGGCCAAGGTGTCTGATCGGCTGCGCCAAAGCGCGCTCGCCTCTTTACCGCGACTCGGGCGGGCCCACGACTGGCTGATTGGCGCGGTCCTTATGGTTGGATTGTTCATCGCCGTCGACAAGAGTGTCGGCTGGGTCACGCTGCTGTCGCCCTGGCATACGCTATCCCCGTGGCTATTGGCCTGGGCCTTCGCGCTGACGGCGTTAAGTTACTTACTGAGGGCCGTGCGCGTCTACGACTTCTTCGGCGATCTTGTGCGTGGGCGGTTTTCCGCTGTGTTGCGTTTGTCGGTATTGCACAACACCGCGAACAATCTCCTTCCAATGCGTGCCGGCGAGGTGTTGTTTCCCTGGCTGATGCGGCGCTATTTCGGCCATGGATTTCTCGCCGCCGGCGCATCCCTGCTCTGGATTCGGCTCCTTGACCTGCACGTCCTGGGATTGGCGGGGCTGGTTGTCTTGTGGCTGCGCGACCCGGCCTGGCTCTGGTCGATCCTGGCGCTGGGCTGGATCGGGTTGTTGCCGGTGACGGCAAAACTGATCCAGTACGCAGCGAATAAGCCAGGGGGCAGTGGCCGCATGTGGCGCATCGCGCGCTTTATTGCGGAGTCCGGTCCGGAGCAGCCTCAGCTGATTGGACGTCTGTATCTATGGACGGCACTGAGCTGGCTGTTGAAGCTCTTGGCCTTCGCCGCGGTGCTGCAGCACTTCGTTGCCGCCGAATTCTGGAAGGTGCTGGCCGGTGTCTTGGGTGCAGAACTGTCCAGCGTGCTGCCGTTTCATGGTATTGCCGGGGCCGGTTCCTATGAACTGGCTTCTGTGGCCGCGATGGTACCATTCGGCGTTAGTGCGACGAATGCCCTGACCGGAGCGGTGAATCTGCACCTGTTTCTACTGGGCACAACACTGATCCTGGGACTCCTGGCATTGATGATTCCGCGGGAAAAGGTCGAGGCCAAAGGGGACCGGATATGAGCGCAGGTTCCGATAAGCCGAGGCGCCGATGCCTACCCGCCGCGATCCGGATTCACGCGAACATTGCCGCGCTGCTTGGGGCACTGCTCGTCAGTGCTTCTGCCGTTGCTGGCTCAACGGACAGCGATGAAACAGATGGATTGCCGCTTTGGGAACTCGGTATTGGCACAGCCCTGTACCAGCAGCCGAATTACCCGGGTTCCGACGTCCGATCGACAACCGCATTTCCGTTCCCTTACGTGATCTATCGCGGTCAATGGTTGCGTATTGATCGCAGCCTTCAGGGAATCTTGCTTGAGACCCGGCGCCTCAAGATCGATCTCAGCGCCAGTGGTACGTCACTGGTCGACAGCGACGAGAGCGATGCCAGGCGCGGCATGCCGGATCTCGACCGGGCAATACAATTCGGCCCGGGCGTTAGCCTGCTGTTGACCAAACCAGAGTTGACCTACAACGTCTGGGGTCGCCTTGCGGTGCGGACCGCTTACAGTATCGATACGGACAATTGGAGCCTGACGCAGCAGGGTTGGCTTGCCGATTTGCGTCTGCGCGCTCAGCAGCCGCTGCGGGCGGAAAGACTGCGGGCCAGCGCGGAACTCGCTGTCCGATTTGCCGACGCCAGCTATGCGGATTACTACTACGGCGTTGCGCCGCAGTACGCGACGCCGATCCGTCCTGCTTATGAAGCCGACGGCGGCTATGCGGGGGCGCGGCTTGGTCTTGGCCTCGACGGACGCTGGAATCGCTGGCGCTGGTCTATCTATGGCGCTTACGAAAATCTCGTGGGTACTGCATTCGAGCAGAGCCCTTTGCTGGAGGCCACCCATGACTTCAGCGCAGGTGCGACGGTTTCCTGGGTCTTCTGGCGCAGCAAGCGGCGGGTGGTGCCAAGAAATACGAGCCCTGGTGACGAGTTCGAGACGCCTCTGTTCGGACCTTGAGCGTTCCCGTTGGC
>JBATTL010000488.1:0-2317 GCA_049670525.1 Thiohalocapsa sp.
GAGCTGGACGCCCTGGTCGACGGCATCCGGCCTTGCAACAAGGCGAACTTAAGAGAAGGTCCACGGCTGACTATTGGCCCTGGGACGGTTGCTCGACGACCTCTACGACCTGGCGCTGTCGGACTCCGGTGCGCTGGACTACCGCTTCTCGCGACTGGATCTGGGCGAAACCGTCCAGGCCGCAGTCGCTCAAATGGAGGGCGCGTTCGCAAGCAAAGGCATCCCGCTGCGTCTGCAGTGCAATGATGAGCTACCGATGGACGGGGATTAGGGACGCCTGCGCCAGGTGTTGGACAATCTGCTCAGCAATAGCCTGCGTTACACCGATTCCGGCGGTGTCACGCGCATCGTGGCGAGGCGCGCCGGCGAGCGCCGCCGGCTTGGCCTAGGTCGCGGGCGCTTGACCGAACGCCTTTGTGAAGCGTGATCAGGCAGGGCGAGGGCGACGACGCCCCCGGGGCGGCGGGTAGGTATCTGGCCCGATGGCGTTGTAGACGGCGGACATGCATGCTAGATTCGTAAATCTCTTACTGAGTAAGAAATCGAGATTGCCATGCCTACCGTCACCGTTTCCGACAAGGGCCAAGTCGTCATCCCCGCTGTCATCCGCCGCCGGCTCGGTCTTGTGCCTGGCAGCAAGCTGGACTTCGAGCTGGAAGGCGACAGCATCCGGGTACGTCCGCTGAAGTCGATACCGCCGTCCCGCGCCGAGGACGGCTACGGCATGCTGCGTTGCGACCTCCCCGGCGAGCGCATCCTGGCGAGTTTCGATGTGGCCGAGGCGATGCGGGCCGAGGCAGATGATCGCCCTTGATACCGACATCCTCGCCCGCTTCTATGTCGACGACCCTGGCGATCTGGAGGCGGCCAAGCAGCGCCCCGTCGCGCGAGCGATCATGATGAACAGCCCCAGCCTGTTCGTACCCCTGACCGTAGTGCTAGAGCTGGAATGGGTCCTGCGGGCCTTCTACCGCTTCGAGGCCCCACAGATCGTCCGCGTCCTCGAGCACCTACTCGGACTGGGTCACGTCAACACCGAGGAAGCCGAGCGCATCGCCGCCGCCCTGCAACTCACCGCCGAGGGCATGGACTTCGCCGATGCCCTGCACCTGGCCGGCAGCCACCACTGCGAGGCCCTCTACACCTTCGATGACCGGCGCTTCGCCCGCCGCGCCCGGCGACTCGACAGTGCACCGGCTGTGCGGGTACCGACCAATGAGACACGGACCCCGCCCGACACACCCTGAACAGGATCGACAAGACGGATCGAGACGCACAATGACCGATGATCGACTGACCTGGCTCCATTGCTCCGACTTCCACGTCGGTAAGGACCGCACCGCCCAAGAACGCCTGCTCGGCGGGATCGACGAGCACGTTCAGGAGCGGGTTGCGAGCGGCTGCCTGCCGGACCTGGTCTTCATCCACCGGTGACCTTGCGAATCGCGGCGTAAACGCAGAGTACAACGCCTTCAACAAGGATTTCATCGCGCCCTTGCGCGAGGCCTTGGGAGGGAGTAGCCGGCAAGGCCGCATTCTCGCCGTGCCGGGCAACCATGACGTGGACCGGACCAAGGCCAGTGCCTTCGATCGCGACGGCCTTCTGCGCGCAGGGACCCGCTTCTTTGACCCGAGTGGCGAAGGCAAGGCCGAGCGCGAGATCCTGTTTCCTCGGTTCAAGGGCTATCGCCAGAGGGCCACCGTCGATGTTTCCGGTAACTGGATCAACGACACCACGGGCGCTTATGCCGAGGGCATCGAGGTGCGCGGCATCAAGGTCGGCGTCGTCGGCATCAACACCGCCCGGCTGTCTAAGGACGGCGAGGACAAGGAGCGTCTCACCCCGGGCGTCGAGCTCACCGAGGCGGCCTTGGAGCGGATCAGCGACGCTCAGATACGCTTCGGGCTCGGTCACCATCCGCTGTATTGGCTTCAAGAGGACCAGGCGGAGCGGCTACGCGCCCTGTTCGGCCATCACCGGGCGATCTACTTGCACGGCCATCTCCACAAGGCTGAGGGTCGGTCCGCGGACGGCGCCGGCAACCGGTTCCAGGTTCTTCAGGCCGGTGCGGCATTCCAGGCGCGCGACGACGAGCCGTGGCGAAACGGCCTGTTGTGGGGGCAGGTGGATCTCGCTGGCGAGCGCGTCTTGGTGTCGCCCCGGTTCTGGAATCCGACCAACTACGACTGGCCGGTGGAGACCGGCCGCTTTCCGGAGAACCGCCGCGAGCCGGGCTCGGACCGGTGGGTCTACCCGCTGCCGCTCAAGCCATCGCAGACGGGCCTGGCCACCGAGCCCGCCTGGCATCCGCCCGAG
>JBATTL010000489.1:0-6607 GCA_049670525.1 Thiohalocapsa sp.
GGCTTATTGCTGCTGAGCGGCCCGAGCGGCAGCGGCAAGACCTCACTGTTGCGCGCCGGCCTGGTGCCGCGTCTGACGCGTCCGTTCCTGTTCGAACAGATCGCGACCGTGCGCTGCGCGATCGTGCATCCAGCCCTCGACGGGCCGACCCCAGTCGCCGCCCTGGCGGCCCGGCTCACCGCCGCAGACGTACTGGCCGACCCGCTGGCCCGGTTTGGGCTCGGCACCGCGGATCTGGAACGCCTGCTCGCTACCGAGCCGGCGGTCGCGGCACGCCAACTCGACAGCGCACTGATGCAACTATCTAAGGCGAACGACAGTGAGTCCCAGGCACGACTTGCGGTGATCATCGACCCGCTGGAGGCCGTATTCGAAGCTGTCGGTCCGGAGCAGTTGGCGCAATTCGCCGCGGCGCTGAAGGGGCTGGCCGGAAACGCCGGTATCTGGGTGATCGCGGCGATCCGCAGCGACGCGCTGCACCGTCTCACCGAACTCCAGGAATTGGCACCGCTGCTAAGCGCCGAGGTCTGGACGGAGCTCGAGCCCCCTGCAGCTGCGCGCATTCGACAAGTGGTCGAGATCCCGGCACGCGTCGCCGGTGCCGACGTCGAGTCTGCAGACGGAGTTGGCGGACATGGCCTCGTGGAACAGATCGAGGCCGAGGCGTCGCGACTGCGGTTGTGGGCGCCACCGGTGCAAGCGGTGCTCGACCAGGCCTACCAGGACGCCGCGCAACAGGGCGGTGACTTGCGTCTGTCCGCGGCCCAGGTTCGACGCCGGGGCGGTATCGCCGGACATGTGCTTGCGCGTGCGGACGCGCTCTGGGAGTCGCTGGACGCGGAGACGCAAGCCGCGTTGCCGCGGCTGTGCCGCTCCCTGATCGGCATCGACAACAGTGTTGGCGCGCGGCCCGCCGTGCACCGCGGGGACCTGCGGACGTTGCGGGCCGATGCCGCCTGCGCCAAGCTCGTGGATGCCCTGATCGCGGCGCGTCTGATCATCGCCGAAGGCGTCCGAGACCCGTCCCTGCTGGTGCATTGCGAAGCACCGGATTACCGCATCCTGAGTATGCTCCGCGGCGCGTGGCGCCAAGGCCGGGGGCAGTGGTTACATCGGGACTGGCTGCGACTCGGGCGCACCGCGAACAGCGATCAACCGGCACCTCACCCGGCAGCCGATGAAGCGGCCATGCCCACCGGCGCATCCGCCTCCCAGCGTGACGAGGCACCCGATCAGACGCCCAATGAGGGCCCCAATCAGACGGACGACAAACCCATAGCCAAGCGACACTGGCACAGCTACCGCCCGGTGGCGAGCTTCAGCCATTCGGCACTGATCAGCGACTGGCGCCCGGTGCAGGACTGGCTGCGACGCTTGGAGCACCGCCGATTGCTGCATCTGCGCTCTCAGCTCACGCGTCAGGCCCGGCTCTGGAAACGCACGGACTGCAATCGCGAGTATCTCTATCGCGAGGCCGGCTACGCCTCGGCTCGGGAACTACTCGTCGTCTGCGGTGACGAGCTGGAACCGCTGGAACGAGATTTTCTGGATCAGTCCGCCGCGCATCTGGCCTTCACGCGTCGTCGCAATCGCTTCGTACGCGGCGTCGGGCTGATGCTCGTCGCACTGCTGGTCGCAGCCACCGCCGCCGCCGGGCTGGCAATCAAGGCGTCCCAGGAGGCGCGTGTCAATCTGCACCGCAGCAAGCTCAAGGAGGCCGAACTGCATATCAGCCGAGGCAATACGCCCCAGGCCGTGATGCAGGCCATTAGCGCCGGCGAAGACCTGCCGCAGAAGGCCGTGCAGACGCTCAGCCGGGCCTTCAGCAACAACCGCCTGCTGGCCATGGCGCGGTCCGCGGGCGCGACACTGGACCAACCGCGCATCCCCGGTTTCAATGCCGACGGCACGCTGCTTGCCACCATTACGCCGGACAATGGACCGCGGCTCTGGCGGCTGGAGCGCGGACGCTTCATCGCGGACCGCGATCTGCAGGCGGACGGCCTCGGTCTGCACAGCCTGATCATCGGTGACGACAGTCAAATCTTCGGTATCGGCGAGACCGGCATCTGGCGCCTACCCGCGGGCGCTGACGCCCCACCGCTGTACGAATGCGGCAGCGCACCCGGGGCGATGTTCAGTCTGGACGCGACACGCCGGTATCTCGCCATCGCGCGCAACCGGGGCGCGCAGCACGGCGTCTGCGTTGTGGATCTGTCACTACCGGGTGTCGTGCTGTTCGATCGCATGCTTGACGAAGGCGAGATCCGCGGACTCGACTTTTCCCCGAGTGGCGATTCCCTACTAACCGCCTCCGCGCTCGGGCGCACCCATGTCATCGACCTCGCCGACGGGGAGATACGTCTATCATTGCCCGCCGAAGGGCCGCTCGGGAGACCCTTCAACAACGCCGTGTTCGACCCCAAAGGTGAGCGCATCGCCATCGCCGCGGTCGACGAGCGGGTGCGCCTCTATGACAGCGACGGCACACCCATCGGCGAGCTCGCGGAGAGCGACATCGGGGGTCGCCGCTACAAGATCCATCGCACCGCGGTGCGCGACGTGGCATTTGCACCGGACGGCGCCTTCCTGGTAGCCGTGGACGACGAGGGACAGGTGGTGCGCTGGTCCCTGGACGGTTCCAATCAAGCAGTGGTGTTGGGCAATCACGAGCTGAGCGTGAGCGACGTGGAAGTGGGGCCGGGACCGACCTCTGACCTGTCCGGCGAGACCCTGGTGCTAACCGGATCCCTGGACATGACCGCCCGTCTCTGGGGTCTTGAGACCGGCAAGGCCGTCGCGGTCCTCGGCCACGATGGCGCGCTGAGCGCGACGCGCTTTAGCGGTGATGGTCAGCGCGTATTCACCTTCTCTGAGCGCGACGGTTCGGTGCGTCTTTGGAGCATCGAGCCGGTCTCGGGCCTGGCCTATCTGCTCCGCCACCCGGACCACGTCTGGAACCTCGACATGGTCGCCGCGCCCGCCGAGTTGGCCCCGGATGGCGGCGGCCTGTTGCTGGCCACCGCGGGCTTCGACGGTGGTGTGCGTGTCTGGCGCTACGATCGCAACCTGGACCAAGCCATGCCGGAACCCCTGGCCGTATTCGACGATCATTCGGGCCGCGTCCGTCAGGTCAACTTCTCGGAATCCGGGCGGCTGTTGGCCTCCGCTGGGTACGACGGCAACGCCTATGTACACAACCTTGTCACCGAGGATCTCTGCAAGCTGCCAGTCGCGACCAATTCCGGCGGTGGAGAGGTCTACAACGCCCTGTTCGGACCCGACGCCGCCTGGCTTCTGACCACATCGGACGACCAAACACGTCCGGTGCGGCTATTCTCGCCGGATCGCTGCACCCCCGTCGATGCCGGCGACGCCCTAAAGCACGGCGGTGTCGCAGTGGAATCCGTCGCATTGCAAACCATCGGCGAGACCAGTTTTGTGGCGACGGGCGATGAGGCAGGCACGCTGCGGCTGCTGCAGCGCGACGCTGACGGACGCTGGCAAAAGCGCTGCGAACTCGATGCCGGTATCGGCGCCATTGGCGACATCGCTTTGTCCGCGGACGGCACGCTGATCGGTGCCGCGGGGCCCAGCGACCGCGCTGCCCTGGTCTCGATCGATAAAGGTCGCTGCAGCGCGCTCGGCTATCTCAACGGGCACAACGACCGTGTCTACAGCATCGACATCGCACCGAACAGCCGTCAGATTCTGACCGCGTCGCTGGACAAGACCGCCCGAGTCTGGAACCGCGACGGCACTGCGCAGGCGGTGCTGATGGGGCATCAGGACCGCATCTATCGCGCCCTCTTCAGCCCCGATACCGGGGAGTGGATGCTGACTGCATCGCGCGACGGCAGTATCCGCCTGTGGCGCACGCCGCAAGCGAGCGGCATGGGGTCCCCTGACGACCGGGAGGAGGTCCTGACCGCGTTCTTGCCCCTGCGCGCGGATCTGGGTGGCGTTGCCAACGCCGACTTCAGCCCCGATGGGCACTACATCGCCGGCGCCTACTGGGAGAACGCGGCTCTACTCTGGCGCATCTGGACCGAGTCCGAGACGGTCCCCGCGCAACGGACCGAGCGCTGGGGCGCGGATCGCGCCCGACTCGCACTGATCGGTGAGGCCTATCGGTTCCAGACCGACAACGAGGTCGTGGACGACGATGCGGTGGAGCAAGCGGACCAGCCGTAAATGGTACGCGGTCCGGCACGCGAATCAGCGGAAACCGGACTTGCCGCAAACCATCGCGCTCGCGGCGGCGCTGCTGCTATTCGCGCTGATCGCGGGCGCGCTACCCGCGCGTGATCTCGACCTCAACGTCTACCGACAGGCCGCGGAGCGCACCTTCGGCGCCCGGGTCGATCCTTACCCACGGGGTGACGGGGAGGTGCTGCCCTTCACCTACCCGCCAACCGCGCTGTTCCTAATTTATCCCTTCAGCCGATTGGATCTGCACGATTCCGCGCGGCTGGTGTGGGGTCTCAACCTCGTGCTCGTGCCGACGCTGATGTGGCTGCTGGTGGGCGACCTCGCCCGCACCTCGCCGCCGAATCGGGCGCCGGACCCTCGGGAGCGCATGATTGGCCAACGCCTGCGCGTCTGGGGGCCGCTCTATATGGCGAGCTTCGGCGGCGTCTACCTGACCCTGCACTTCCATCAGATCAATCTATTGATCCTGCTCTGTCTGTGGCTGTACTGGCGAAGAGCGCGTCTCGGTCAAGCCGGATACGCCGCCGGGGCGGCATTGGCGTTGGGGGCAGTCGCAAAACCCCACTATGGGCTCTTGCTGCTGGCCGCGCTGCAATGGCCCGGAGCACGACCAAGCGCGCAAGGCGTCGCAACCCGGGCAGCCGACCACCCGTTGAGACGTGCCCTACGACCGGTTTTCGGCGCGGCGCTCGGCGGCTCGTTGCTGCTGGCATTGAGCCTGCTGATTGCGCCACCCGGCAGCTGGGACTCCTGGCTGAAGCTGGTACCCGGCCATACAAGTTACATCGAATTGCCACCGGGCCACAGCTCCATCGCCGCGCCCTGGAACCGCAGCATCCCAGGTCAGGTCGCGCGCCTGTTGTTGCCGAACAAGTTCAGTCAGCCGGTCTTCTCCAGCCCAAGCGCGACGGCGCTGCTGTCCACGCTGTTGGTGTTCGCCGCCGCGGTCGCAACCCTGTGGCTGCTGCGAGACGTGATGCGCGCCCGTTGGCGCTTGCGACTGCCCACGGACCCGAGGATCGTCGACCTCGAATTGTCATTGCTGTCAGTGTTGGTGTTCCTGGCCGCGCCCGCGAGTTGGACCCATCACCTGGTGATGCTGCTGCCTGCCGCCTTGGTCCTGCTTCGGGATGTGGTGCTGGACCCCCGTGCGCCCAGCGGCAGCCGTTTCACCGCCGCGCTGGTGCTGGTGGCACTGGCGCTGACGCTCGACGATCTGATCCCGCGGGAGGTCCGCGTGTCGTGCCAGGCCATCATGGGTTTGATGACGGTCGCGGTGCTATCGTTGTGGCTGCTGCTGATGGAGCGTCTGTATCGGCTGCGCGCATCCGGTTAGCAGCGGTGACACCCACACACCTGGAGATCCAATGTCCGCCACCCGCCAACTGCTGGACAGGGACAGTATCGAACGTGCCTTTCCGCCAGCCTACCTGGAACGCGGCGCCCGTTACGCCGGCAGCGGCCATGTGCTGACTGCGAACCTGGACGTCGCCCGAGCCATGGCGACGGGGCGCGTGCGCGGCTCGGGTGGCCGCGCCTATCAATGCATCGTGCAGGTCGCCATGCCGGCCAACGGCGAGCCGGAGCTGATCGGGCAGTGCTCCTGCCCAGTGGGCTTCAACTGCAAACACGTTGCGGCAGTCCTGCTGGTGTTGGCCGAACGCGAAGTACGGAGCTCTGAAGTACCTGAGGTGCTGCCGGACACACGGCTGCCGGCAGAGGTCCGAAGCTGGCTATACCGGGTCGAACGTCTGGCCAAGGACAACAGCACGGCGGAGACGCCGGATCAACTCTTGTACCTGATACATCAGGAGCACCAGAACGGTATCCGTGCCACCATGGTGCGCGCCGTGAAATCGCGCCGCCTGACCGATGGCGGTTGGGGAAAGGCGCGGGACTTCAACATCCTGGCCCAGACCACGGCCGCGTTCGTCACGCCCGAGGATCAGCGCATCCTGGCCCTGGTTCAGACGCGTTCCCAGATCCGGTCCGGCAATCTTCCGGGGACCAAGCAGGCACGGCTCGACGACCGCACCGGGTCCGACGTGATGCGTGCCATCGTCGCCAGCGGCCGGGCCTACTTCGAGCAACCGGACGGCCCCGCACTGGCCGACGCCGGCCCGCTGCCGGGGCGATTGGTCTGGCGCCTGGGGCAGGACGCACGGTTGCATGTCGAGCTGGAGACAGACCGGCCCGGCCTGCTGCTGCTGGCCCTGACACCCCCCTGGTATCTGGACCCGATGAACGGGAACTGCGGTCCGCTAGAGACCGCGCTGGATGATCAGGAAGCAGGCCTGCTGGCGATGGCGCCACCGGTACCGGCAGAGGCCGCCGATGCGCTGGAGCAGGCCGCGCGGGAACGCATCGGACGGTTGCGGCTACCATTGCCCAAGAG
>JBATTL010000490.1:0-8064 GCA_049670525.1 Thiohalocapsa sp.
TCCGGTTCCGACTCGGCGAACCAGGGCTCGCGTGCCTTCATGATCAATCGCGCCGCGCGCTCTTCGTCCATACCGTCGAATTCCATCAATTCGGCCACGGACTGCTCAGCCAGATCATCCATCGTCCCGATGCCCTTTCTCGCCAGGGCATACGCGAGCGATTCGTCCATGTCGTCCATGGTCAGCAAGTCTTCCGAGGGCACCGCGTCCAGATCTTCGTCGTTGGCGATCGCGCGACTCACCAGCACCTCGTTCGCGCGCTGGCGGAGGATCTGCACAAGTTCTTCATCGAACTCGGCGATTGCGGACAGTTCCGCTTCGGGAACGTAGGCGATCTCATCGACCGTCGTGAAGCCTTCTTCCACCAGCACCGATGCCACATTGTCATCGATTTGAAGCGCATCCATGAAGTTGGTCGCAACGCGACGGCCTTCTTCCTCGCTCTTTTCAGCGGCTTCCTCCTCGCTCATCACATTCAGCTCCCATCCCGTAAGCTGACTGGCAAGCCGGACATTCTGTCCGCCGCGCCCGATGGCCTGGGAAAGATTCTCCTCTTTCACCGCGACGTCCATGCTCCGCGCCTCCTCGTCGATGACGATGGAGACGACATCCGCCGGGGACATTGCGTTGATGACGAACTGCGCGGGATTATCGTCCCAGGGGATGATATCGACGCGTTCGCCGTTGAGCTCGTTAGAAACGGCCTGCACCCGCGAGCCCCGCATGCCGACGCAGGCGCCGACGGGGTCGATCCGCGCATCCTTGGTGCGAACCGCGATCTTGGCCCTGAGACCGGAATCACGGGCCGCAGCGACGATTTCGATCGTGCCTTCACCCACCTCGGGAACCTCGAGTTTGAACAGCTCGATCAACAGATCGGGCGCCGTGCGACTGACGAACAACTGGGGACCCTTGAGTTCTGAGCGCACCTCGTAGAGCAGCCCGCGAAGCCGGTCACCGGAGCGCACGTTCTCCCGCGGAATCACCTGATCCCGTGGTATCAAGGCCTCGGCATTGTTGCCCAAATCGAGGACGATGGTGCCGCGCTCGGCCTTCTTGACAATACCCGTCACCAACTCGCCCTCGCGCTCCTTGAACATCTCCACGATCTTCGCCCGCTCAGCCTCGCGCACCTTCTGAACGATCACTTGCTTGGCGGTTTGCGCGGCGATACGTCCGAAGAGTTCGGAGTCGATCTGCTCTTCGATGAAGTCACCCAAATCGAGATCCGGCTCGAGTTCTTTCGCCGCCGACAGCGTGATCATCCGCTCTGGAGCCTCAAGGGGCTCGCCATCCGGATCATCGACGATCTCCCATCGGCGAAAGGTCTCGTACTCGCCGGTCTCGCGGTTGATCGCGACCCGCGCCTCGATATCGCCCCCGTGCTTCTTGCGCGTCGCTGATGCGAGCGCGGCTTCCATCGCATCGAATATGATGTCTTTGGGGACGTCCTTCTCGTTTGAGACGGCGTCGACGACCAGTAGTATTTCTTTACTCATGAAATCAACCCGCGATCAATATTCCGGTATCAGGCGAGCCGTCTCGATCAGCTCATGGGGCAGTTCTAACCGCTCACCGTCAGCGTCCAGCAGCACCCTGGATCCGTCGGTCCCGGCCAGCACGCCTTCGAATCGTCTCCGGCCGTCAAGCTTCGACACCAACCGAATCCGCGCTCGTTCGCCGCTGAAGCGATCGAAATGTTCGATCTTGAAAAGCGGCCGATCGAGCCCCGGCGACGACACTTCGAGATCGTACCGCCCAGGGATCGGGTCTTCGACGTCGAAGACGCTGCTCAGCTGGCGGCTCACCGTCTCGCAATCCTCGAGCTTGATACCATCCTCGTGATCGATGTAGACCCGAAGGACCGCCGAGCCAGCCGGACCCTGCACGAACTCGACGCCGACAGGCTCATAGCCCATAGGCCCGACCACGGTCTCGATCAGCGCTGTCACGGCAGGATTGGCCGCTTGCATTGACTCCACTCGTGAAACAGAGGTTCAAAAACGAAAAATGGGCCAGCGGCCCAGTCAGTACGGCGACCTTGCCGCAACGGGCGAGTAGGCGCCAAACACCAAAAAAAACCCCGATACCGGGGTCCTACCGTTCGTGGGAACGCAACCTGCATTACCGCGCTCTGCTTAAGCTCTGGAATAGTAGCGGCTACGGACTCGCTACGCAACCCAGTATCGATCCTTCGGCATCATGCACCGAGACGATAGACACTCAACGCGAGGCGATCGCCGCAAAGCCGCAGCAGACGATTCAGCGCGACTCGGTTGTGCAGGCCGACCTCTGTCGACAAAATATTCTTAAGACACGGAGACCGACGACGACCGCCGGTCGGTCTCCATGGCGACTACGGACGAATAGGAAAATACCAGATTGAAGCGACAGCATAGGGAGCAACCGAGTCTCGATAGTTGGCCTGGTGTCGCCTGGGAACAGACCCGAGCGCTGGTCGTTTTGGCGCGGGGCCTGATGAAACGCCCGTTGCCATTCCCAGGTGTTCGGTTCGACCTTCGGGGGCAGTGCGCTGGGCAAGTCCGTATCGACAGCACCGGTGGGGGTATCATCCGGTACAACGCCGCGTTGCTGCAGAGACACGGAGAAGACTTCGTCGCTCAAACGGTCCCCCACGAAGTCGCGCACTACGCGGCCTTCCTGGAGTTCGGTCGGGGGATCAGACCCCACGGGCGCGAATGGCAGCAGATCGTGCAGGCGCTCGGGGGCGAACCGAAGCGGTGTCATGACTACGACACCGAGGGGTTGACCGCGCGGCGCACGCGCTGGTTTGCCTATCACTGCCACTGCGGTGAGCACCGGCTCTCTAGCGTCCGACACGATCGAATCGGCCGCGGCGCACGCTATCGCTGTCGCCGCTGCGGCAAATTGTTGTGCGCTGGCGTGCTGCCAACCGAATGAGCATCGCGCCGGTACCCGCAGGGCAAAAACTAACTGACCGACGCCGAGGCGGAGAGTCTGCTCGCGTGCGCGGAGGCGGAACGGACAGAGTCGACGGACTATTTCCAGTTCACATCCCTGATGAACGAGCACTTTGATCAGGCGCGAAAAGGCCGCCTGATCGAGGCGCTATGGCGAGTTGCCTACGCCGACCAAAGGCTCAGCAAGTACGAAGAGTACCTTGTGCGCAAGATTTCCGACCTGCTGTATGTGCCCCACGCCACACTGCTGGAGGCCAAATATCGGGTCGAGTCGCAGATGAGCGGCGGGTAAAGAATCTAACCGCGGCGCCCATCCATCCACCGAGCCCCTCACACACAACAAACCCTTAAGACCGGTGTAAATCGAAACCGCCGACGGGCCTGCCTGATCGACCGCGTGAGCATGTCATGCCAGGACCCTGACCGGAGGACGGAAGCCACAATCAGAGCAGCATCTGGAGCTAAGGCGATGTCTGTCAAATCTAATACTAGCTGACCTGTCTTGACGCCCACCTTCATTGTCGCATCGCCAGTCGCATAGCCCCGCTATGCTCCTGCCGGTGCTCCTTTAGAAGGCGAACGTCAATCCTGCGTCATCTGGTACGAGGGTTTCCGGCAATCGCCTCAGTCAGTTGCCCTGCGGTGCCGGCGGCGCAACCGGCCGCTGATAGTAGTTGGGATAACCATAGTGAGTCGGCGGCGCCGGGCGCATACGATAAGCCTGTTCCCAACGCCGACGCGCCTCGTCCATCGCCTGTCGGCGCATCGCCTCGTATTCGGCCCAGACACCCGCCGAATTGCGCGCCGCGGGGCTAGTCGGGACCGTCGGCGACGTGGAGGCCTCCGGCGAAGTGGGTGGCAGCGGGGCCGGACTCGCTTGAGCGGCCGGCGCCGCAATTCCAGCGGCGACTGATTCACTCGACGCTGCATTGGGCGCCTGCTCCAATTGAGGCTCATCGCGAATTACTGCATGCGCGAACGCCTGCGCCTCGGCTTCACTGACCTGATGCTCGGGCATCGGCGCGAACGCAACCGGCGCAGAAGCTGGCTCGATCGCGGGCCCCGGCTCGGACACTTGGGTTAGCGTCGATTCCGCCGCTGGGACTTGAAGGCTTGGCGCATCCGCCACCGGCCGCCCATCGCCGACGACCTCGGCGGTTGTCGACTGTGCGTTGAGCGGCGCTGCGACGGAGACCTTAGGCTCCGCCGGCCGAGTTAGGACAGGATCGCCTGCCCCCGCGACATCGGCCGTCATCGTAGCATCGGATCCTCGATGGCGCTCCTCAGCCCCCAAGTAGAGGTAGCCGAACAGGAGCACAACGCTCAACAGTAACAGTTTTGGCAAGAATCCGAGTCCGCCTGCGGTGGCGTTTTTCTCTGTGTCGGCCATAGTAGTTACCTCTCTGTATGCCCGTCGTTTTGAAGAAAGTCGCGTTAGTCCTGGTAGGCGGAAATGGCAAGAACATCAGCGTTCTCAGCCTTGGGCCAGGCGCGACGCCAGGCTAACCAATAGACACTCGATATCCCCGGCGCAGCGGTCGAGGTTCGCGTTGATCTCGTCCATTCCAATCAAACCGTCGAATTTTCCGGCGGCCCAGTTCACGACGAATGCGAGAGTCGCGTATTGCATGTCGCGTTCTCGCGCCAGGATCGCTTCCGGCATCGCCGTCATGCCCACAACTGCGCATCCGTCGCGCTGCATTCGGCCTATCTCCGCGACGGTCTCGAGTCGAGGGCCCTGAGTGACGCCATAGGTACCGCCGTCGCGCAGGGTCAGACCGGCGGCTTGCGCCGCATGCAGGAGGTGCTGACGCAGCACGGCGCTGTATGGAAAACTGAAGTCCACATGCACCACTTCGCCTTTGGTGCCGTCGTGAAAGGTACTCTCTCGACCCTGGGTATAGTCGATGATTTGATCCGGAACACAGAGGGCCAGCGGCCCGCAGCCCTCAGCGATGCCCCCCACCGCGGCAAGCGCGACAATGCGATCGGCACCGGCATCGAAAAGCGCCTGAATATTGGCCCGATAGTTAATTCTGTGCGGTGGAATTCCGTGCCCGGCCCCATGCCGTGCAAGGAAAAGCACATCAAGTCCTGCGAGACGGCCTCTCAGCAGGGGCGCGGACGGAGACCCGTAACGGGTCTGGACGGGACGAGCGTCGAGGACCTCGAGGCTCGATATCGAGGCGAAACCCGAACCCCCGATGATTGCCAGATGGCCCATGCGTAACCCTGCGTACTACCAGTGACCCTCGGATTTTACTTGACCAGCGCAAGGTAATAAACGAAAAAAACCGGCGTCTCTTGACGCCGGCATCTGGACTTCCGGTTTCGCAAGTCCCGGAATTGCTAGACCGGAGCATCGCATTCGCTGCGCATATTGCCTCCGCGGCTTCGGGTCTCTGGGCCCTTGCAACTGCGGCAACAGGCTCGCTCCGATGCCTACCCAGGACTAGGCGCCCTCGCTTCGCTCTCGTTGGCGCGTAGCGTTTGCTGGTCAGCGAACATGCCGATTTCCACCAGCTTTGGGAAAAGAACCTGCTCTTCGCGATCGATTCGGTATGTCAGCATGTCAAAAATTTCTCGACTCTCCTCGAGAAACTCGTCCGAAAAATCAAAGTCGCAGTCCTTCAGCCATTTCTTGTGGTATTCGTCGAAGGTGCGACGCAGCGGCTTCTCACCGCTGATGAATCCCCAGGCGATGGATTTAACCTTTGGGTCCCCGTGAATCAATAGGCTGGGAAACAACTGCCTATCTTCTTCAGCCAGATGTTTCTTGACTTTCTGCGCAAGATCGCACATCAGCTGATAAGCGGTCTTTGCATTCGGACGGATCGTGAGCTGATCCACGGTCATGATCGAGCGCAGGTCGTCGATCATCTGGCGAAGTTCCGCGTGGCAATCTCGGTAGTCATCGAGTGTCTGCATATCCATCCTCCCCAATTAGCCGATTAGACCCGGTTAGCGCATCGGACCGAGCAGCGGCGGAGCCATGGTCCGGCTTCTCCGAACAGTTGCATCAACCATGGCCCGGCAAGTCCAGGCTGACTGCCGTTCCACCTGCCGCTATTCTTGGCTAAATGTCGCAGGCATGTCAAAAAGCCATTAATTATATTAGCGTTTTCAGTTTTTCAGCAAATTCGCTCCGCAACTCAAATGTCATCGTCCGCCGCCGCAAAGATACCAGGCGCGTTTCGAAAGTAGCTCTTGTAGTCGAGCCCGTAGCCCATCACATAGCGATCGGGGAGGTGCAACCCGACGAAATCAGGGCGATAGGCAACATCCCTCGCGCGGTCTTTTTCTGTCAAGACTGCGCTGGACACCGTCGCGGCCCCGTCTTCGACGCAGGCAGCGACAATGGAAGCCATGGTGACCCCCTCGTCAAAGATGTCATCCACGACAATCACGTGCTCACCACGAATGGCTTCGGTCGGTCGGTGATCCCAGCGCAGTTCGCCACCGCTCGTGGCACCTTGATAACGGCTCGCATGAACGTAATCGAGCCGAAGCGCAAAGTCGAGTCGCGGCAGCAACAGTCCGGTTGTGATGATGCCACCCGTTACCACGCACAGAATCAGCGGATCTTTGCCAGAAAACTCCGCCGTAATGCGCGCCGCCAGTTGATCGAGCGCTGCTTCCACATCGGTCTGATCGGCGATGAGGTCGGCGCGCCCACGCACACCCTGATACTGCTCCGGGGTCATCTTATTCATGCCTATCTCCAACCGTTGGAAGGCGACGAAACCGGCGCGTTACGCCAGTGTGTCGGTGGGAAGCCAACCGTCTCCGCGTGCTATTGGAACGCAGCCGGTGTTCGCGAAGTCGAGCCACAGGAGGACAAGTCGAAGAGCGCGCATCGCTTGCGTACAAGTCTCGCCAACTGTACTTGCCGAGTACTTGGGCCGCTTTTTACCACAGCCCATCCGCCGCTGTCCCCCGGAGGCAGTCGCAACTGATTGCGTTCAGCCGGCGCGCATGCGCACATCTAACCGATCACGAAACCGGTCACCCATTAGGTTGACGGCGAGCACCACAAGCATAATCGCCAGTCCCGGGGCGACAACGAGGTGCGGCGACACCAGCATGTAAGCGACACCGTCGCGGACCATGCTCCCCCAGGACGCGGCCGGCGGCTGAACGCCGAGCCCAAGAAACGACAAACCCGCTTCGGCGATTACCGCACCGGCAACGCCGAAGGTCGCCTCGACGATGAGTGGCGCCAGCGCCAGGGGCAACAGGTGCCGCAGCAACATTCGCATAGGCCGCACGCCAAGCGCGCGCGCTGCGACAACGTGATCGCGAGTCGCGAGAGAGAGGATCTGGGCACGTGCCAAGCGCGCATAGCCGACCCAACCGACGACGGAAAGCGCGACGATCACATTGCCGATGCCGGGTCCTAGAATGCCCGCCAACGCGATCGCAAGCAGAATACCCGGGAAGGCGAGAAAGACGTCGATCACTCGCACGATCAGGAGATCGAGCCAACCGCCGGCGTAGCCGGCGACGCCGCCGATCAACGACCCAACAACAGCGGAGAGAGCGACAACGCCGGCACCCACGAGAAACGACGTTCGCGCCCCGACCAGGAGACGGTCCAGCACAGGCCGACCCAGATCGTCGGCACCGAGGGGCAAGGACCATGACGGCGTCGCGAGGATCTGCGGGAGGTTTACCCCATCCGGTGCCAGCGGCAGCATCGGCGCGAGCAGTGCGACGAATGCCCAGAGGACCAGCACGAAGACCGGTGTCATGCGGACGATAGTCCCGGTCATAGAGCGCGCGTTCGCGGTTTTCTGTGTCTTGGCTCCATCAGTCTGCTGAGATACGTGGGTCAATGAGTGCGTAGGCCAAATCGGTCAGGGCGTTGACGATCACATAGATCAAGCTGATCAGTAGCACGCAACCCTGCACGACCGGGAAGTCGCGCGCCTGAATCGCGTCAACCAATAGACTACCCACACCTGGCCAAGCAAATACCGTCTCGGTGATGACGGCGCCGCCCAGAAGCCCACCGAGCTGCAGACCCACCAGCGTCGTTACTGGTAGCCAAGCGTTGCGCAAGGCATGTCTCCGCATGACGGCAGCCTCTGACAACCCCTTGGCACGAGCGGTGCGCACATAG